>JAYVQG010000401.1:0-13727 GCA_043757025.1 Limnoglobus sp. | reverse complement strand
GGACTCGGGTACGGGGTCGTGTCGCATACGATCATCTTACAAAACGAATGACACCGAAAAGACCAAATAGGGTAAAACTCTACGTGCCGATCGCCTAAAGCTTAGAACGCTCGACCTTTTCGAGGTCGAGGTTGACGGTGACGCCCTGAAATATCACGGTCAACGGCTTGGCCATGTGCAAACTCGGGGAAAGTAGCGAATGGTGATACGAACAGAAAAGGTATGCAGAAAGCAACGGTCCGATCAGTGGCAGACCAAGCGAATGTTCTGCGGGAAGTTCGACCAATCGGTTTTGCATTCTCTTCGTTTTCTCATTTGCATCTTGCGTGCGGTTCGGTCAACATCGACACTGTTCCAACTCACGCTGTTCGTTAATGGGGGCAATCATGCGCAGGCTTCTCACACTCATTGCAGTCGCGGTGGCGGCTTCGACGTCGTTCGCCGAATCGGCCAAGGGAACGCAAAAAGGTACGCCGGCAATCAAGTCGATTACGGCACTGGCGTTCGGGCCGGATGGCGTGTTGTTCATCGGCGATCCCGCATCGGCGACGATCTTCGCGATTGCCACCGGCGACACGAAACCGACGAGCAAAGAAGATGTGAAGGTTGAGAAAATCACCGAACAAATCGGCTCGATGATCGGCGTTCCTGCGGCACAAGTCGCGATCAACGACATGAAAGTGAACCCCGCTTCGGGCAACGTTTACTTCGCCGTGACGCGCGGTAAAGCGATGGACGCCGCTGTGCTGAGATCGTGCGCATCACGCGAGACGGCAAACTCGCCGAATTCCCGATGAAAGACGTCTCGTTCTCGTCGGTGGTATTGTCTAACGCGACCGACAAGCAACGGATGGAAGCGATCACCAGCCTCGGTTTCGCCAGTGGCAAACTGATCGTCGCCGGGCTGTCGAACGAAGAGTTCGCCTCGACGCTCCGCTCGATCGACTACCCGTTCGTCGACGCCAACAAGGGAGCCGGGGTCAAGATTTTCCACGGTGCCCACGGCAAATTCGAGACGCAAGCCCCCGTCCGCACTTTCACCATTTACAAGGTCGGCTACAAGGAACAGGTACTCGCAGCTTACACCTGTACGCCGCTCGTCACGATCCCCGTCGAAGACCTCAAAGAAGGGGCAAAAGTGACCGGTACGACAATCGCGGAACTCGGTAACCGCAATCGACCATTGGACATTATCGTGTACAAGAAAGACGGCAAAGACTTCGTGCTGATGGCCAACAACGCGCGAGGTATCATGAAGATTCCTGCCGATCAATTCGGCACGGCCGAGTCGATCACGTCGCGACCGAAAGGCGATACCGCCGGCGTGAAATATGAAACCGTAGCCGAGTGGAAAGGCGTACAACAACTCGACAAACTCGACGAAGGCCGCGCGCTGATTCTAGTCAAAGCCGACAACGGCGACATGAACGTGAAAAGCATCGCGATGCCATAACTGGGAGACGAAATCCGGTGGTTAATGCAGACATTCGTTATCGGGCAGCGGACTTGATCGCGTATGCGTCTGCGTTGTTTGCGGCGGCGGGTTGCGATGGCGATAAGCCAGCGGTTATCGCGGCGGGTTTGGTCGAAGCGGACTTGCTCGGGCATACGACGCACGGGTTGCAATTGGCCCCTGCGTACCTTGCCGAGTTGGAAAATGGCGGGATGTTGTCGCACGGCGAGCCGACGGTAATTGCGGATCGCGGGGCGGCAATCACCTGGGATGGTCGAACGCTGCCCGGCATATGGCTGACGACGCGAGCGGTCGATTTGGCGGTCGAGCGGGTCGCCACTTATGGCGTCGCCACGGTGGTCATTCGTCGTAGCCATCACATCGGCTGCCTTGCGGCATTTCTGCAAAGGGCAACGGATCGCGGCTTGATGATAACCATTGCCTGTTCCGACCCGGCGGTGGCGAGTGTGGCCCCGTTCGGCGGGCGAAAAGCGGTGTTCACCCCCAACCCTTTTGCCGTCGGCATTCCGACCGATGGCGATCCGATCTGGATCGACATCAGTGCGTCGATTACTACGAACGGCTTGGCGGGCAGGCTGAAACGCGAAGGCAAGCGGTTCCCTGGCGCGTGGGCGCTCGATGCGGCCGGTGTCGCAACCGATAACCCTGCCGTGCTCTTCGACGACCCACCCGGCACGCTGTTGCCAACCGGCGGAATCGACCATGGCCACAAAGGCTATGGGCTGGCGCTCATGGTCGAAGCCCTCACGCAAGGGCTGGGCGGGTTCGGTCGATCGAAGGCACCGAGCGGTTGGGGTGCTTCCGTGTACGTACAAGTGACCGACCCCGCCGCGTTCGGCGGTTCCGATGCATTTTGCCGAGAAACCGGCTGGCTGGCGAAAACCTGTCGCGAAACCCCGCCAATACCGGGTGTCGATGCCGTGCGTTTGCCGGGACAGCAAGGCCTCGCACGTAAACGTTCGGCACTCGCGGAGGGCGTCGTTCTGTATCCTGGCATCATGAATGCGCTTGCCACGTACGCGAATCGGTACGATGTCGTTCCGCCAAATCCCACTCACTCCGATTGAGCGAAAGTCGACGTGAGGCGGAATTAAAGTGGCTCAAAAACCGTTTTTTTTTGACTATTCCCGGTTTCGTCGACATCGCCTACTCGTCCCGCAGTCGTGCGGCTCAGTTGCTGATAAATCGACGACGAGTGGCACATTAACAAAAACTTCATCAATCCATGTTGGCTTTCGGCGGATTTCTAGCATAATCATTGAATACTCTCGACAGTGCGCACTGCCGAGACACTGGGCGTCCATCGCCCGTTTCTGCATCAGCCTCCGCTGTTTCGAGGGTAAGCGTCACGATGGCGACTCTGTTTCAAATCTCAAAAGCGTGCAAGAGTTACGGCTCTCAAATGTTGCTGGACAACGCCGACGCCGTCATCGGCGACAATACCAAAGTCGGTTTCGTCGGTCGGAACGGTGCGGGGAAGAGTACCCTGCTACGCATCTTACTCGGTGAAGAAGAACTCGATAGCGGCGAAGTCATTCGCCACCCGAACCTCCGCCTCGGCTACCTGCGGCAGCACGATCCGTTCCTGCCGAACGAGACGGCGCTCCAATTCCTGATGCGCGACAGCGACCAGCCCGATTGGAAGTGCGGCGAAGTCGCGGGGCAGTTCGAGCTCAAAGGCGCGTACCTCGATGGCCCCATCGACAAACTCTCCGGCGGTTGGCAGACCCGCGTGAAACTGGCGGCACTGCTGTTGCACGAACCGAACCTGCTGATGCTCGACGAACCGACGAACTTCTTGGACTTGCGCACTCAGATTCTCCTCGAGCACTTCCTCAAGGGTTTCCGTGCCGCCTGCCTGATCGTCTCGCACGATCGCGCGTTCCTCGGCGCAACGTGTAACCACACGCTCGACATCTCGCGCGGGAAGCTCACGTCGTTCCCCGGCAAGATCGATGCGTACCTGGAATATCAGAAGGAAAAACGCACGCAGGACGAACGCACGAACGAAGCGACGATGGTCAAGAAGCGCCATCTCGAAGACTTCATCGCGCGGAACAAAGCGCGGGCCTCGACCGCCAAGCTCGCCCAATCGAAAGCGAAGGCGCTCGAGAAACTCGAATTCATCGCGGTCGGTTCGGACGAACCGATGGCTCGCATCCGCCCGCCGCGCATTTCCCCGCGAAAGGGGTTGGCACTGCGGTGCCGCGATCTGGCCATCGGCTACCCCGAGCGTCAAATCGCGTCCGACATCCAGTGGGAACTCGACCACGGTGCCCGCGTCGCGATCGTCGGCGACAACGGCCAAGGCAAAACGACCTTCCTTCGCACCATCGTCGATTCGCTCAAACCGCTCTCTGGCGATGTTCGCTGGGGTTACGGGTGCGATGTCGGCGTTTACGCTCAACACGTTTACACGAGCCTTGCGGAAAATCAGACGGTCATCGATTACCTGCATAGCCAGGCCGCGATGAGCAAGAAGGATCAGGAAATCCTCGACGTGGCCGGTTCGATGTTGTTCCGCGGCCCAAACGTCGACAAAACGGTGTCGATGCTTTCCGGGGGCGAACGCGCCCGGCTCTGCCTCGCGGGGTTGCTCCTCAGCGAACACAACGTCTTAATTCTCGACGAACCGGGTAACCACTTGGACGTCGATACCGTCGATGCTCTTGCCGATGCGCTCACCGATTACGAAGGCACGGTGATCTTCACCAGCCACGACCGGACCTTCGCCCGCCGCGTCGCCACGTGTATCGTCGAAGTTCGCGATGGCCGCGTGATCCACTACAGCGGCCAGTACGATGCGTACCTCAACAAGGTCAACGAAGAAATCGACGCCGGCGAGCGAGAACAAGCCAACGAACGCGCGAAATTGCCACCCGAGGTGTTGAAGCGAACTCAGTCCACGCATCGCGCATCGCGAAGCGAAAAGGATGTTCGCAAAGAGCTCAAGACCGTGGAAAAAACGATCGCCCAACTCGACGAGCAGAAGCGGACACTCAACGCGCAACTGCTATCGACGAGTAATTCCAAAGAGGCGATGCGACTCCACAATGAAGTGACCACGATGGCCGAACAATTGACGAAGATCGAAGAGCGATGGTGCGAACTGCAAGAAGAGATGGAAACGCACGCGTAATCGTGCAACTGAACGTGGGGCACGTTATTCACGTGCCATCTTCAATGTTGGCACGTGAAAACGTGCCCCACGTAAACTGACATTTCGTACGAAGGCACAGTTCCTATTTTGGTAGCCGCAGGTCATTCGCTTGCAAAAAACCTGCGGTTACAATAATTGCTTGTTTTACAAAGTTTTGAGATACTCGATCAACGCAATTCGCTCTGCTTCGCTCAGATCGTCGCCGTAAGTGTGGCCACTGTTGCCCCGGCCGCGTAACGATGTGTCGTAGATCTTCCGCTTCTCGAACTGAGATAGATCCTTCGCGGGCGCTGACACTTCTTGGAAAATCCAGCCGACGTTTCGCTTGTCGTAGTCGATTTCGGATGTGCCGAAACTGCGGGTGAATCGCTTGGGGCGATCCTTCGAGTTCAGCACGCTTTTCAGCGTCGGCGAACTGCCGTTGTGGAAGTATGGTGCCGTCGCCCAGATGCCATCGAGCGGCGGCGCTTGATAGCCCACGGTCGGTTTGATCGGCATCACTTTGTCGCCTTCTTTGGCAAACCAACTCGTACTGTAAGCTTCGCCGAACGCGGTGCCGATGTTGTCGAATCGCCTGCGATCTGTGCCGATTTCGTCGAGCGGTATGATCTTGTTCGGGTACTTCGGCCGATCGCCGTAGGTGCCGTGGCACTTCGCGCAATTGTCGTGGAAAATCGCACGCCCAGTTTCTGCGAGTTTCGTATCGATGGCGTACGGGTACTTCGGCGCTTCGAGGCTGAGCAGGTATTGTTGAATGTCGCGGAAGGCGGGTTCGGCTTTGGTGAAGTCGGCGGGGAGCGTCAGCGGATGCATCATGAACTGCATGATCGAGCGCACCGAACGAGCATCAGTCGCACCGACGTGGTACATCGTCGATTTCTTCTTGAGTAACCACCATGCGGGGACGTCTTCGCAACTATCGTCGTGCAGGCCGAGATTGCGCTTGTTCGCGGTCGGGTTGAGATCGTCGTCCCGGAAGCCGAGCAGGTAGACACTGAACGCGCCGGCTTCGTTAGTGCCTCGCACGTTGCTGAAATGAAACGGCAAATTCACCGGCATGTTCCCGGCGGCGGCCATGTCCTCGAATAAGGCATGAACGTCGAGCGTACTGTTCCCGAGTCCGACGATACCCTTCCCCGCAATCGAGCCACCATGGCACGCGAGGCAGTCGATACCGATGCCTTTCGTGAACGGCAAATACGGAGCCGTTCGCAGCCCCATCGGCAGGCCATCGTTCGCATACGGCGCATCGTGCAAGCCGTAGCGTTCGCGGAATGCCACGTTGTAGTTCTTAGGTTTCTCCGCCACTCCCCAGCGTTTCCACGCGAGATCGTACGCAGACTTCGGCCAGAACGCAGGGATAAACGCCTTCTGCTCGAGCGCACGTTTGCCGCGCTCGACCGCCGTCGGTTCGACACCGATGACGAACGAGCAGACAAGAACAAGTGCGAAACAAGCGAAAATCGAACGTGGCATAACGTTGGCAACCTCGTCTCGGTGACAACGTCAGTATAGACGTTCAACCGTAGGCGGTAGCAGCGACATTTTTGTAACTGGGTCTGGCATCCGGTTGCCCTTCCCCGACCTCACAGAGGCCAGCTACATTTGTAGTATGGTCAGGTCGCAGTTTTGGCGAAAAGGACCACCGTAACTTTGGTTCCAGCGTAGTTCCAGACGACCAGAATTGGACGTAAGTCGTTGGTGTGTTAGGTTGATTCCGAAATCGGGAATGATTCCTGGGATGGGTGGGTGGGTAGAGCGTGGAGTCATTCACCGGCACACCTGTTCCCTCTGCGGCCTCACGGAGGACAGCTACATTCAACACATAGTCGGTAGTGGCACGTTCCACTTCGTGGCGTCATCGACGAGCAGTTTCCACGTGCCGTCGGGAATGCTGATGCCCGTTTGTTCGCGTTGGTGTTTCGTTTCGCGTTCGGGGTCGCCGGGCAAAGTGATCCGTTCGACACCCACTGCCGTAGGGCAAGAGCGTACGAAATCGGTGAGGCCGGTCGTTTGCTTCACAAAATGATTCGCGCCACCGAACTGTTTCGGATCGAAGACGACGAACAACAGCGTGTTGCCGATGCCCGCCAAAGGGGCGTCCGGATGGCTACACGACCCGCCCGATAGCCCACCCGTAAACAGGTCGAGTAACAGCCCGAGGCCGAAGCCTTTGTAGGTTTGATTGCCGCCGAACGGCAGGATCGTTCCGCGTGGGTCTTCGTATAGCACGGCAGGGTTGGTCGTCGGTTGGCCATTGCTATCCAGCAACCAACCTTCGGGCGTCGCTTCTTTTTTCTGGTAATGCACGCGGACTTTCCCCTCGGCTGCGACACTCGTACCAAAATCGAGAACGACGGGATTGGTAGCCGTCGGCACGCCGAGGCAAATTGGGTTCGTGCTGATGCGCCCTTCCGTGCCGCCGGGTGGTGCGACGCGCCGCCCGGCCCCGTGCGAGTTCACCGAAGCGAGGAACGCCATGCCGCGTTCGGCAGCCGTCTCTGCGTATTCGCCCAACCGCCCGACGTGACCGCAATTCCGCAGCGTACCCGATGCAATGCCGAGGACTTCCGCCTTCGGCAGCAGTTTCGCCAATAATCGATGCGCCTGCACCTGGCCCAGCCCCCAACCCGCATCGGCAGACACCACAGCAGGCGTTTCGTGCAGAATTTCAAGCGGCACGTTCGCATGATATTTGCCTTCGCGCAGGAACTGCAAATACTGCGGCACGCGCATGACGCCGTGCGAATCGTGCCCGCGCAAGTTCGCACCTACGAGGTGCTTCGCCACCACAATCGCATCGGCTTCGGGCACCCCGGAAGCGACGAATAATCGAATCGCCAGTTCCGTCAGAGGTTCCGATTTAATGAACGGCATGGCCCACTCCGGTGAATTCGTGCGTGTTTCGGTTCTGAAAACGTACAATCCCCCCTTGCGAACGGCACCGCGATTCCAATGCAAAGGGCAACACCGATGGCGTTTACTGTGGCAACGCGAGAAGCCGAGGCAGGCGGCATTCCGGGTATCGTCTACACGCTCGCCGACGAAACGGGCAAAGCCCCAGTGCGTGCCGAGGTTTGGCCGGCGCACGGGTTCAACTGCTTGCGATGGCAGACGGGGAAGGCCGACGGGAAGTGGGACGACCTGCTTTACGTCGCACCCGATTGGGACGCGAACCCCGTGCCGACACGCAGTGGCCACCCCGTGCTATTCCCGTTCCCGAACCGGTTGAAGCACGGGCAATTCACCTTTGAAGAAAAAACCTACCAACTGCCGCTGAACGAATCGACGGGCACGCACGCCATCCACGGCTTCACGCCGCGTTGCCCTTGGCGCGTGATCGATTCCGGTGCCGATGCCACGTCTGCTTTCGTTACGGGTGAATTTCAAATCTCGAAGGATGTCCCGAAGGCGCTCGCCTATTGGCCCGCCGATGCGAAACTCCAACTCACGTATCGCCTGACTGCCACGACGCTGCGAGTCGAGACGACCGTAAGTGCCGCCGATGAGAAAGCGATGCCGTTCGGCATCGGCTTCCATCCGTACTTCAAAGCACCGGGTGGCTCGGCGGACATCGCGACGTGGAACCTCGCGGCGGCGGTGACGGAGATTTGGGAGTCCGAAGGCAACATGCCAACCGGCTGGCGTTCGGGGTTGGGCGATCTCGATTTCCGCCGCGGCAAGATGGTGGGGAAAGTCGTTCTCGACACGCTGTTCACGAGCATGAACGTGAAGCGTAAGCCGGGGGAACTCGGCGAAGTCGCGGCGCTCTGGGAGCCGAAAAGTGGCCGACGATTATCGGTTCACGTCGATTCGGCGTATCGCGAACTGTTGCTGTTTACGCCGACACACCGCAAAGCCGTCGCGATTGAAGCATACACTTGCGCGACCGATGCACCTAACCTGGAGGCGAACAACCACGCGGCGGGCTGGCGCGTCTTGGCACCGAAACAAACTTTTTCATCGGTCGTAGAATATCGCCAGGGCGCGATTTCTAGCCATTAAACGTGCGAGTTTACCGAAATCCCGCGACCGACACGTCCCGTATTGTCGGTAAACCCGGCGCTGAAGTTTCTAGCGACGGGCGCAACAAATTTGTTTCTCACTCGATTCCGCTCTACTCTTGCACGTCGTTCGCGAACTGCGTACGAAATGGCGACTCGAAGAGTACGACGGAATGGCCTGGCCCGAGATCAGTAAGCGACTTCGCTCCTCCGACGCCATCCGTCACGCACCGACGCGCTCCACGGTCATCGGCCAGTGTGCGATGGGGCGATACGAGATTCTGAAACTGATCGGCGAAGGCAGTAACGGCGAAGTGTATTTGGCCCGCGTCGTGAAAGATCCCACCCGCTACGTCGTCGTGAAACGGGTCAAGGAAAACATCCGCCAGAACCCGAAGTTCCAGCAGTTTTTCGACTCCGAAGTTCAGTCGATGGCCCGCTTCCGCCATCCGTATGTCGTGCAACTCATCGATGCCTCGATCGACGACCCCATCGGCCCGTGCCTAATCCTCGAATACATTCACGGCGTCACGCTCGAAGCGATTCTCGTTCGCCATCGTCGATGGTTCCCGGATCGGATCGGGCGAATCTTCGGCCATTTGTGCCATGCCTTACAGGCCGCTCACGACGCGGGGATTATGCACCGCGACCTGAAGCCCGCGAACCTGATGATTACGGACTTCAACACTCCGAACGAATCGCTGAAGGTGATGGATTTCGGCTTCGCGGGATTCACCGAACGACCGCACATTCAGATTGCCGAACTCACCGGTTGCGGGCCGATTTTCGCGTGCGGCACGCCTGCGTACGTTAGCCCGGAGATGATCCGTGCGGACTCCGTGGATCGCCGTGCGGACCTCTATTCCGTCGGTGTGATCCTTTACGAAATGATTGCTGGTCGGTTGCCGTTCAACCACGATACCGTGCAAGAAATTCTCTCGGCACACGTTCGCCAAGTACCGCCGACACTGCGTAGCTTAGGTATACACGATGTCAATCCGGTATCGGAAGCCGTGCTCCAAATCGCGATGTCGAAATATCCGAACGAGCGCCATCAGTCGGCCCGCGAACTCGCGTTGCATTTCGGTCAGGCGATCGGTACCGAGATCTGGGAATCGACCGCACCACCTGGTTATGGTGCGAGCTCCGATACTTCGACGAATCTCGTGAGTACGCTTTTGCAGGCGCAAGTATTACCGAACGCGTCAGTCAGCCAAAAGGAACCGATCAACGATCGGTTTACGTTCTTCGATAAGTTTGAAGCCACAATGCCGGAGAGGCTGGCCGCCGCAAAGCTCCGCGGTTTCGTCGAAGCGGTGTGCGGTTGCGTCGTAACCAGCGAGCCGGGGTTAATCCACTTACGCGTCGATCTGCCGAGCGGCTGGCAAGAACCCAAAACCCGCAGCGGCGTCATTGGCTGGATTCAGTCGATCCGCAAATTCGTACCCGAACCGGGCCGCGAACCGATCGACGTGAAGCTCGAAATGAAGAAGATCGACGCCAACCGCGTCGCCGTGCTGGTGACACTGCAACCGATGGCCGAGTACCCGCCCGCGAACCACGCCACCTGGCGCGAACGCTGCGAAGAGATCTACAACGTGCTGCGAATGTACCTGATGGCGGCATAAGGTTCTCGACACTTTCTTGACACTTTCTCGACATGCCCGTAGTCTTGCCGCATCGGAGACTCCCGCATGTTCGACCCCAAATACCGCATCACCGGCAAAATTGCCAAAGCCTTGATTAGCATCGAGGCCGACAGGCAAATCGTTGCGACGCTACCGCTCACCGCACCGATGCTCGCGAAGCACACTTACTTTGTGCCGGTTGGGTGCGCGACGAAGCTATCAACTTGCCGAACGGTACGAAGGTTTGGTGGCCCGGTGATCGCAAACGGTCTCGGATCGCGATATCTGTGCCGGGTTTCTTGCATTTTTCCGGCTGCCGATAGACTGTACCGTTATGAGTGACACTGAGAAAGCTGCCGTCTTGCCGACCGTTCGATTGAAAATCGAACGCAAATCGTCGCACCCGTGGATCTTTCAGAAGATGGTCGAACGGCCATCGGGGAAAGTCCAAAACGGGGGTCTCGTCAACATCGAAGATCGCTCTGGCCAGTGGGTCGGCCGCGGGATTTATAACGGCCATTCGCGGATTACGCTTCGCGTTCTCACCTCGGATCGCAGCGAAGCGATCGATGCGGCGTTCTTCGCCCGGAAGATCGGCAACGCCGTTGCGCTACGTCGCGACATCCTGAAAATTGATGAAGTCTCAAATGCGTATCGCCTCGTGCATTCGGAAGCCGACGGCCTGAGTGGCCTCGTGGTCGATCGCTTCGGCTCGACGATCGTGATCGAATTTTTCTCAGCGGGTATGTATCGCTGTCGGGAAATGATTCAGGATGCGCTCGCGAACCTTTACCCCGGTTCGAAGTTTTACTGGTTCGCCGAAGATCACGTCGGCAAGCAAGAATCGTTCGATTGCCGTTCGCCCGAACCGCCGATGCCGGACCTCATCACCGAGCACGGCCTGATGTTTCGCGTCGCGCCGGGAAGCAAGCACAAGACCGGCTTCTTCCTCGATCAGCGCGAGAACCGGAAGATCCTTGCTGGCCTCGTTGCGGGCAAGCGCGTCCTCGATATTTGCTGCAATACCGGCGGTTTTGGTGTGTACGCGAAGGCGATGGGCAACGCGACCGAAGTCGTCGGCCTCGATCTCGATGAGAAAGTCATCGAGATGGCGAAGCAGAACGCGAAGCTCAATCACGCTTCCATGAAGTTCATTCAAGCCGACTTGTTCCCGTGGCTACGCGATGCGATCCCGAACAAGGAACGGTTCGATGCGGTGATCCTCGACCCCGCGAAACTGACGCGCGATCGCGACGACATCGATTCCGCATTGCGGAAGTACCTCGACATGAACCGCCTCGCGATGCAGGTGATTAATCCCGGTGGCGTGCTGCTCACGTGTTCGTGTACCGGCCTCGTCAGCGAGCCGGACTTCATCGAGATGTTGCGTCGCGCGGCATGGCAGGCGTCGCGCAAACTGCTGATCTTCAAGATCACCGGAGCGGCCAGCGATCACCCGTTTCTGGTCGATGTCCAGGAAGGGCGTTACCTCAAAGCGGTGTTTTGTCGGGTGGAATAATCGCGGTGTCGTCGGGCATCTGAAAACCGTACGGGCAGTGGCGGCAGCCGCTTTCGCAACACCGCCCGCGCCGCAAGTGGTACGCAGCCGTGAATACCCAGTTGCCGTTCTCGATGTAGTAATCGCGACCGGGAACGAGCGGTTGCGGTTTTTCGTCGGACGAAGCCATCGGTTCATCTCTTGTGGCGGTCGTATCATGTTTTTAAGCGGGCACCCGGCGCGCGAACCCTATTGAGACTACACGATGCCCGAAGTTGCTGACCGTCGCTCATCCGGTCTGCTATTGCACCCCACCAGCCTACCGGGCCCATTCGGCGTCGGCGATCTCGGCCCGTCGGCGTTCCACTGGGTCGATTGCCTCGCGTCGATGCGCCAATCGGTCTGGCAGATTTTACCACTCGGACCGACCGGTTTAGGCGATTCGCCGTACCAATCGTTTTCGGCATTCGCAGGTAACATCAACCTGCTCAGCCCGGAATTTCTCGAACGCGATGGCCTCGTCTCGCCGTCGCTCTGGGCCGGGCAGTCGTTCGCAAACGATGTCTACGACTCAGCAAAGGTTGTGCCATTCAAGAACGCCTTGCTGGCGGCGGCGGCAGATCGCTTTCGCACGGGGCAAGCCAAACATCTCAGTGGCGACTTCGACGATTTTTGCTTTCGCGAAGCCCGATGGCTCGACGATTACGCGATGTTCATGGCAATCCGCGAAACCCGCAACGGCGATGCACTCACATCGTGGCCGAGCGAACTCATTCGCCGCGACCGGAGTGCGATCGACGCTCTCCACGAAACGCTGCGACCGCAAATCGAACGACACAAAGTCGGCCAGTTTTTGTTCGACCGACAATGGTCGGCACTGAAGGCGTACGCTAGCGAAAAGAAGATCGCAATTGTCGGCGATATCCCGATCTTCGTGGCACTCGATTCCTCCGATGTCTGGGCGTGGCGGGATCAATTCCTCGTCGACGATCACTGCCGGCCGAGCGTCGTGGCGGGCGTTCCACCGGATTACTTCGCCGAGGACGGGCAGCACTGGGGCAACCCGATTTACGACTGGGACGCCATGCAGCGGACCGGCTATTCGTGGTGGACGGCGCGAGTTAAACATGCGTTGAAGTCGGTCGATCTCATTCGCCTCGATCACTTCCGTGGCTTCGCGCAAGCCTGGCATATCCCGGCCGCAGAGTTGACCGCACGCAACGGAAAATGGGTCGATGGCCCCGGTCGGCACCTCTTCGATGCCCTCCGCGAGCACCTCGGTGGGCTGCCGTTCATCGCGGAAGATCTCGGCGTCATCACGCCCGATGTCGATGCCCTCCGCATCGCGTTCGATCTACCCGGAATGCGCGTGTTGCAGTTCGCAATCGGTGCGGTCACCAACCCGTATTTGCCACACAATTACGAACCGCACACGATCGTCTACACCGGTACGCACGACAACGACACAACCAACGGTTGGTGGTCCACACTCGCAGAACACGATCGAAATTTCTTCACTGATTACATCGGGAAAGACATCGTCGAACCATCGTGGGAAATGATTCGGCTCGCGTGGTCGTCGGTCGCCCGGCTCGCGATTGCCCCGCTCCAAGACATGCTCGGCGTCGGCAGCGAAGCCCGTATGAACGTCCCCGGCAAAGCCGACGGTAACTGGAAATGGCGCTTCGAGTGGTCGCAATTTCCGCAAGGCGTCACCGAACGCCTCGCCGAAATAACCGCGCGTTACGGTCGGTAAAAAACAAAGATTTAACCGCCGAGGGCGCAGAGAACGCAGAGAGAAGATAAGGATTGATTTCTACCTTCGATCTTCTTTGCGAACTCATCTTACTCTGGGGTTAAAATCTTTGGCCTGGTTCCAATTGCGGCGATTTTGGGTAGCAGGGAATGATTCCACCACTTACCCACCCACCCATCCCTGGAATCATTCCCGATTTCGGAATCA
>JAYVQG010000400.1:0-3484 GCA_043757025.1 Limnoglobus sp. | reverse complement strand
TGCGGCGAATGCCTGGACTGGTTCGAGGAATCGGAGTGCCGGAATTACCTCCGCCACGCCGGCTACGGGCCGCAAGAGTGAAAATCAAAATGCTCTATCTGGAAAAGCTCGGCTTCACAGAAGACTTCTGTGTCGACGGGTGGGCATTCCTGAGTCGCGGCGCGTGCAAACTGCGACTCGGACATTGCCCCGATGCGGTGCCGATGTCTAAGGCGCAGGATCATTCGTGGTTCGCGTACCTGCACGTCCGGGATGCGGCCGGTCTCTACGAAGAAACCGTCCAAAGCGGCGTGGAGATTTGGCATGAGATCGCAGACAAACCGTGGGGAATGCGCGAATTTGGTATCGTCACCCCCGACGGCCACCGGATTGTGTTTGGGGAACGATGGCCCGTTCCGCCTAGTACAACGCATCATTTCTAAAAGGCCACTCTGCGTAGCGATGCGCGGTCGCATTCTATTTTTGCCGTTTGCACGCGCAGGGCGGTGTAGCGACAATCTACTAGTATGAAAAGCTTGCTCGCGTTTTTGCGGTCGATCCCCTCGAATGAAACGGGGTCGGACTCCGCGCTTCTCAACCGTTTCCTCGATGGGACCGACGAGGGAGCGTTCGCGGAGTTGGTGCGTCGGCACGGGCCGTTGGTTTGGTCGGTCTGCCGTGCCGGTTTGCGGAATGCATCCGATGCCGAGGATGCATTCCAGACGGTGTTTATGGTGCTGCTGCGGCGCAGTCAACGGCTGCGAGATCGCGAAACCATCGGCCCGTGGCTCTATCGCGTGACGGTTTGGACGGTGCGGAACCTGAGCCGCAAGAATCATCGACAGCAACTTCGCCGCGTGGACTTGTTTGAAACCTTCGCGCCGCCGATACCGCAACGCTCGTTCGACGTCGACGATGCGCTCGCCGACTTACCCGAGAAATACCGCACGCCGATCGTGCTTTGCCTCATGCAAGGTTGGTCGCGCAGCGAAGCCGCCAAGATGCTCGGTTGCCCCGAAGGCACGTTGTCGTCGTTGTTGCATCGTGGCCTGGAAAAGCTGCGTCATCGCATGGCTGTCCAGGCTGCACCCGCACTCGTTTTCGGCGGCCTGACACTACCGCCCGCCACACTGATGGCCGCCACCGTACAGATGGCGATTCGCTTCCCGGAGGTCGTCGGCATCGCGCCGATCATCCTCACCACCACCAACGGAGTTTTGCGAATGTTCCCCACAATGAAATGGCTGGCGCTCGCAATCGCCGGAACCACCATCGGCCTGGGCTTCGGCTTCGTGCCATCGTCCGAACCGCAAGCCATCGCACAAGACCCGCCGAAACCGCCACCGATAAAAGCACCTGCGTTACCAGCGATTCCCTTACTCGCGCCCAAAGTAGAAACTGCGCCAAAACCGGTCGCGAAGCCGAAACTACTCGCGACTTTTGCCGAAAACAAGGCTCAGGCGTGGTCGGTTGCGTTCTCGCCCGATGGCAAAACGGTGGCCTCCGGCGCGGGTGGCACGCTCGGTAACCCCGGCGAGTTGAAGCTCTGGGACGCGAAGACGCACAAGGAATTGTTCCTCGTCGAAACCGCGCGATCTGTGCGCTGGGTGACCTTTTCTCCCGATGGCAAAACAATCGCCACCGCCGAGCACGACAGCATCGCTTATTTGCGCGATGCCTATGGCCGCGGCGATGGCCACCCGGTGAAATTCGCGGCGACTTCGCATGCGCTTACCCCATAATATCGCGGATGACGTGCCCATCGGGAACGAGCATCTGCGGGCGACCGGTTCGGTCGGTCAGCGTTGTGTTCAAGTCATAACCCAACAGATGATAGACCGTCGCCAGTACGTCTTTCGGGGAAATCGGCGAATCGACGACGGTGCCACCGATGCTGTCGGTCTTGCCGACGGTTTTGCCGCGGGCCACGCCACCACCCGCGAAGAATGCGGAGTAGGCTTGCGACCAGTGATCGCGTCCGCCGCCCTTCGCGCTCGAAATCTTCGGCGTGCGCCCGTGTTCGCTGAGTACGATCACCAGCGTATCGTCGAGCATTCCGCGATCGTGCAAATCCTGAATCAAACCCGCGTAGCCTTTGTCGAAGCCCGGCATCAGTTCGTTCTTCATCCGCGGGTAATGTTCCCAGTGCGTGTCCCAACCCGAACCGGCGAGGCCGAATTCGTCCCAAAATACCGTGGCGAACCGCGAGCCGGCTTCGACGAGTCGCCGCGCGGCGAGGCACGATTGGCCGAACAGCGTGTGTCCGTACGAATCGCGGATCGCTGGCGACTCTTTGCGAACGTCGAGCGCCTGACGGACTTTCTGGTTGCCAATCATCGAATACGCGGTGTCGCGGAACGGGTCGGGTGCATTGAAGCGGTCGCGGGCACGTTGCGAATCGTCGAACTGTTCGAGCAGCGTTTTGCGGCCATTCAGGCGATCGACGGTAATGTCTGCGGGAAGTTGCGTCGCATCGCCGAGCGTGAAGTGCGCATCGGTCGCGATGCCGACATATGGCTCGTCAAACATTATCGTTTCTTCGCGCAACGTCTTGGCAATCTGGCGGTTCGCCTTGCCGTTGAACTGCGTGAAGTGCGGGTTGTGCCCGTTCCCCAAGAACGCGGCATACGGCCCGGCGCGATGGACTTCGCCCGTGCGCTGACTACTGAACGGCCACGGCAGCGCGATGTTATCCGGCACGGACTTTCGCGCTTTGTTGCCGCGCTTTTGCTCTTCGAGATACGACACGACCGAGCCGATGAACGGCCAGTGTTTCGGGTCGTGCGGGCTGAGTTCCATCTGCGTGTCGATGTCGATCACCGACGATGTCGCATACGCGACGCCGTGAATCGGGTGCTTGTGCGTCAGCGAGCGCACGACGGTGACTTTGTCCATCACCTTGGCCACGTTCGGCAGCAGTTCGCATACTGCGAGGCCGGGTACCGAGGATGAGATCGAACCGAGTTCGCCGCGAATTTCGACGGGGGCGTTCGGCTTCTGGTCGGCGAGTTCGATCTGACTCGGCGAGCCGTACAGGAACAGCAAAATGCACGATTTTGCTTTACCGAACGTCGCATCTTTCGATGGCGCACGGTTCTGTTCGGCACGAAGCTGATCGGCCAGCGACAACCCGAACAAACTGAGGCCACCGGCGCACAACATGTCGCGACGGGTGTAGCCATTGCAAAGGCGTTTCGGCGAGCCGAGAACCCGGAGCATAACTGCTCTCCGGAAAGTATGAGGGTGAAAACGACCGTCGGCGGGAAGGTACCTCTTAGTATCATGCCGTAACAGGCCGTTCACTGCAACAGAAAAGTCGCTGCGAATCAAAAATCTTTCTCGTGCGCTGGCCGAAGTTACTTACGCGGCGAACGCTCGTCATTCAAACAAAAACGTCGCACTGCGTTCTCGCGGTTAGCCGCCGCCCCTGTCGTGAGACAGGGGCCTCCGTTCGTTGGCTAACAGACCGCTTCTGCTCGGATTTAACGTTGGAAATATCTCGATC
>JAYVQG010000399.1:0-13779 GCA_043757025.1 Limnoglobus sp. | reverse complement strand
GGTGTGTTAGGTTGATTCCGAAATCGGGAATGATTCCAGGGATGGGTGGGTGGGTAAGTGGTGGAATCATTCCCTGCTACCCAAAATCGCCGCAATTGAAACTAGGCCTCTCGCGGAGCGAGAGGGCTACGTAAAAACCGCCCTTACACTCCAATATCTGTTGCGCGAACCTCAAAATACAAGCGAAAAAATCGTTCGCGGCGTTGCCCAACGGGGTTGCATCTTTTAGCCCAGGGTTAGATTTACGTCGTACCCCTGGGCAAACTAGGCTTGCGCGCCTCTAGTTATCGACGTTGACTTCGCCGCCGGCGCGGCTGCCGAGCGCGTTGTACGCGAACGAGTTAATGCCGTTCTGAATTTGACGGACCGAGCCATCGCCCAGACACACCAAGACGCCACCAATGTGGCGGCTGTTGAAGGCGCGTCCCATCCAACTCGACGTCTGCCCGGCACACGCATCGATCGACATCCCGGCCGTTTTGCTGCAAATGTTCAACTTCCAGTTCGGTGGCAGGCTCGTCCCGTGAACCGATCCCGTGCTCGTCATCCAGATCGAACTATTGGAAGCGACGGCCCATTCGGAATGCCCGATGGCAATCGTGTTGCTCAGGCCATCGGTGATCGACGCGAATCGTACGGGCGGGGCGGCACCGATGTAATCGAACAGCCCGCGATGGTTGCGGCCGCCGCCGTACCCTTGGCCCGGCTCGGGGCACGCCGTCGTTGCCGTGATGGTATTGTTGCTCGCGCAGCCGCCGCAACCGTATTGCGCCTTCGCGCCATCGCCGCCGAACGGATCGGTTGCAGACGATGCGATATTGTTGAACCCGTCGCCATAACTGCCGACGTAGCTCGGGTGAAAACCTTGAAACTGCGTGGCCGTGTTGCCATCGCCCGCGCCGGTATCGCCGGAGATTTGAGGGCAACCGGAAACGGGCATCGTGCGGTTCGTACTCATGGCCGAGGTATTCGGATCGCTCGGGCATTGCAGCACGGAGATGCGCGACTGTCGGACGGCGGCCATCGCCTGGCATGTCACATTCACATCGAAGCGAATCTGGCGGAAGAGGTTATCTTGCTCGATGTAAGGCAGCAATCGCGGCCACAGGCCCCAACCGAAAGTGAACCCTTGAACCGGTGGCAGACCGTCGTTGACATCGTGGTAGCCGTGCAGGCCGAGGCCGAGTTGCTTCAAGTTATTGGAACACTTGGCACGTGCCGCCGCCTCGCGAACCTTTTGCACCGCCGGCAACAGAAGTCCGATGAGGATCGCGATAATCGCAATCACCACCAAGAGTTCGATGAGCGTAAAACCTCGACGTAACCGGGACATAATGACTCCTCAAAATGTGAAGGAAAGGATTTAACATCGCAATTGTAATTGAGGGGTAAGTCGATTGCAAGTAGAAAATGGAAAGTTTTCGAGTCGCGTTCGCACCGCGGTGGAAATTGACATTCGCCTAGTGCCGCAACTCGGAATCTACACTCTATGGGGCGACGCGAAGTGTGCGCGACGTTTTTTTTTAAGAGCGTGCGCGGCAAGATTAAAGAGCTTCCACCGTCGCGTGAAGGAGTTGGGCTACGAGGTGCGTCGCCCACCGGCAAACGACGAGCCGATACCAGCGATGGTCTGAGTGACGAGTGGCGAGTGGCAATTCGGAATGAATCGCTGCTTTGCAAAATTCAAGGACGGCCCGAGCAACCGGTGCGCGCCGAAGGCGATGCCGCGCACCCGTTACAAGTGCAGGTTATCGCTCCCCGCCAAAAGAAGTTCCTGGGGCTGCGTGCCTTGCTTCGCTCAGAACACCGCGACGACCGCAAGCATAAGGAGGCCGAGCAGGAACATCCCACCGGACAGTTCCATGGCCGCACTCGACCGCAATGCGCACGTCGTGAACTCCATCCTATCCCACGACGGCAACCAATAACCCCACAACTTGAGGTTGGTCGCTTTATCTCCAGCCACCCCGAGCATGTAGTACCCTACGAGGCAGATACCGAGCGACAAACTGAACAGGGCGTATGGACTAAAGTAGTACAGCTTCCAGTACCACTCCACGTTCGCGGCCGCCCCTGCCTTTTGCCCAAACGTCGCCGAGAAAACGAACACCGCCGCGATAACGGTGAACAGTTGCTTGAACGCATCCTTGGCGTCGGCGTAGTGGAACCGGAGGAAAATGTCTCGCCTCACAATGCCATCGTCAGTGACATCGTTGTCCTTGAAGACGTTGCTGTCGGCCATCGCTACTCCCAATGCGGTACTGCACGATTATGGCGAAGCAGTCCGGCCTTCTGCCGCCGAACGACCAAGCTCAGCAGCGGCGGGGGCTACTGAAGCTATGACCCTGGGAAAGCCTATATGCCCCCGTCGTCGGCTACAGCGGATGACAGAACTTCCAAATTCTGTCGCCCGTGAAATCTTCGCAAGTCCTGTTTCCAAAACGAGATAAATCAATCGTTTCTCCGGCATGTAATAGTGTCGGTCCTCGCGTTGCCAACGGATTGCTAACCACAGGGCATTCGCGTGGACCCCGCCGGGAGACTCTTGTTATGGCCAGTTTACAGCAACGTCAGGGCTGGTTCCACCTGCTTTTTCGCTACGGCGGAAAACAGTACAGCCATGCCCTCAAGACCAGGGATCGACGCGAAGCCGAAGCCCAACGCGGCAGCGTGGATCGAATGCTCATGCGGATTCGCAACCGCGAACTGCCCCCGCCGCCGCCCGAGGCGGATGTACCCACGTTCTTGCTGTCGGGTGGAAATCCCGTCGCAGATACGAAACCGGGTATTCCGTCGCTCACCCTCGAAGGGCTGCGGGATCGCTATCTCCAGACGCACGCCATCGGAGCGTTGGAGCCGAAGACGCTCGTCATGATCGAGATTCATTTCCGGCATCTCATTCGCCACTTCGGGGAGAAGAGGTCGGTACTCACACTCACATCGGACTTGCTGCAACAATACGTCGTCGAGCGCAGCCTGTCGCGAGGAAAGAAGCAGCAGCCGATCTCTCCGGTGACGATTCAGAAAGACTTGTCGGCATTGCGGGCCGCGTGGAACTGGGCGGCGACTTCATGAGACGGAAGGGTTACGTCAAATCCGTATCCGTTTGAAATATTAAAATGAAACGCGATAGCGTTTCGATGAATTACCCCGCCACCTGGCACTTCGGCCAAAAGTGCCAGGATCGCCCGGCGATGCGGAGGGCTTCGATCGAGTAGCGCCGCCTTCACCGTTCGTGCCGTCCCTTCAAATCCGGGAGGGGCCTCTAGCAAGTTCGCGTTCTCTACTCGCCCTATCGTTCCCAAAATCAATTCAATAGCAACAATCGGAGTGCTACTCGCGACGGTATGCACTGAAATGGAAGCGACGGCAACACACACGACGAGCGACGCAAACCATGACGGATATCAAACCGGTTTTCGATACCGATGACGCGCGCTGGCAAGCGGTGGTGATACGCGACCGCACGGCGGACGGTTGTTTTTTCTACTCGGTGAAGTCGACGGGTGTCTTTTGCCGACCGTCGTGTGCGTCGCGACGGCCCAATCGTAAAAATGTGCGGTTTCACGCGAGTGGCCACGATGCCGAACGAGCCGGCTACCGAGCGTGCAAACGCTGTCGGCCGAATGGGGCCACACAAGTCGAACGCTATCGCGAAGCAGTGACACGTGCTTGTCAGTCGATTGTGAGTGCGGAGGAAACTCCTACTTTGGCCGAACTCGCAATGTCGGTGGGCCTCAGCCGGTTCCACTTTCACCGGGTGTTCAAAACGATCGCCGGCGTGACGCCGAAAGCCTACGCGGTCGCACATCGAACGGCTCGCGTTCAGCAGGAACTTGCGAACGGTGCGACTGTCACCGAAGCGATTTACGCGGCCGGATTTCAATCGAATGGACGCTTTTATGCAACTTCTACCGAACGACTCGGCATGACTCCGACCGCGTTTCGCCGGGGTGGCGATGGCACCGCGATTCGCTTTGCCGTCGGCGATTGCTCGCTCGGTTCGGTGCTGGTTGCAGCCACTGATCGGGGCCTGTGCGCGATCTTCCTCGGCGATGACCCGAATGCGCTCGCCCGTGAATTGCAGGATCGCTTCCCGAAAGCCGACATCGTCGGTGGCGATGCGACGTTCGATCGTTGGGTAGCCGCCGCCATCGGGTTGGTCGAACAACCGGGCGTCGATTGCCAACTGCCGCTCGATATTCGCGGCACCGCGTTCCAAATTCTCGTCTGGAACGCACTCCGGCAAATCCCGCCCGGAACGACCGTCAGCTACACGGATATCGCCATCCGGATCGGGAAGCCGAAAGCGGCACGGGCGGTGGCGGCGGCGTGTGCGGCCAACAAACTTGCGATTGTCATCCCGTGTCATCGCGTCGTGCGAACCGACGAGACAATATCGGGCTACCGATGGGGCGTCGAGCGAAAGGCCGAGTTGCTCAAACGCGAGCATGTCACGCGGTACCAATAAACGAAAAACCCGTTGCTTCCCGCAACGGGTTTTAGTGCCGGAGACAGGACTTGAACCTGCACTCTCTTGCGAGAACCAGCCCCTCAAGCTGGCGTGTCTGCCAATTTCACCACTCCGGCTCGTAAGCTAGATTATGACGCAGATGGGGAAATTTGCAACCCCCCGCGATGGGAATCGCCCGTTCAAGGTGCTTTTACAAGGTTCCAACGATGACCGAACCAGAAAAGCAATGGTTTGATGCGCTAACAAGGGATCGCTCCGATAGTGCCCGCACACTGGAAAAACCGTCCATGCGCGGCGTTCAGCGCAGCGTCGTGGACAAGTATTCCGACCAAGCGCACTTCATCTATGAGTTGCTGCAAAACGCAGATGATGTCAAGGCGACATCTGCCCACTTCCGTCTCGAAAAGGGCGGACTATTCTTCATCCACAATGGCTCCGTCCGATTCACGGTGTCCAACCCGCAGAGTGAAGATGCCGACACAAATAGCGGTGCTTTGGGACACATCAATTCCATCACATCTATCGCCAATTCAAACAAGACGAAAGTATCCATCGGCAAATTTGGCGTCGGGTTCAAGGCAGTTTTTCAATACACACAGACGCCGCACATTTACGACCCGAACCTCCAGTTTAAGATCGAACGCTTCATCGTGCCGCACCTGCTCGACGATGTTCTTCATTGGCGAGAGGCTTCGGAAACTGTTTTCTGGTTCCCGTTCGACCACAAGGTCAAGACTCCCGAAGAGAGCTTCGAGGATGTTCTGGAGAAGTTGAAGGCGCTTGACCTCCCCATCCTATTTCTCTCGCATTTAACGTCCGTTGCATTCGAAGGGGACGGCATCAGCGGAAAATACACCAAGAAAGTAAAAAACCAAAGCCAGCACGGAGACATAACGGCAGAGCGGCTTTCGGTGACACTGGATTTGAACGGCAAAAAAACCACACAGCGCCTGCTTACCTTTGCGCGAGAGGGGGCCAACAGATTGCCTTATTCCATTGGGTATGCCTTGGGAAAGGAAGGAAAGCTTGAATCCATAGACCGCCCTGCGTTCTGTTTTTTCCCGACCAAAGAAGTGACGAATCTGAACTTTATCGTTCACGCGCCGTTTCTTCTGACCGATAGCCGCGAGGGCATCAAAGCCGGAGAAAAGTACAACCACGAACTAATTCAGCAATTGGCGCAACTCGCGGCAGACAGCTTGCCAGTTCTTCGGGATAAACGACTAATCGACGACGACATCTTCGATGTCATCCCCTACGACGAGAGTAAGTTTAGCGCACCGGATGACCGGAGTAAGATTTCGTTCAAGCCTTTCTACACCGCTATCAAGAGCAAACTCCAAAACGAGGCACTGCTGCCGGCATTAGATGGAACGTGCTCTTCGAAGAATCAATTCTATTGGGCGTCCGATACCGAACTGATTGAGCTGTTCTCCGACAAGCAACTGGCGCAACTGACCCGAACAACGAACGCGTGCTGGGTCTTACGTAGTCGAGGAAAGAAAGAAGTTCAGAGCGGCGATAAAGCGCTGGCCAACTACATTGACGGTGGCGATGCCCGTGCGTGGGCGCGGGCTGAACCCAACCTGATTGTTTCGAGCCTCGACCCGGAGGCTGTTCTCAAGAAAATCACCTCTGATTTCATCGCCGCGCAGTCGCACAAATGGTTGCACAGATTTTATGACTACCTTTCCGAGCGAGCTTCATATCAGCAATACGTTAAGGACAAGCCCATCTTTCTTGATCAAGATGGAAACGCAGTCCCAGCATTTGACGGGAAGAATCACCTAATCCTTTTCTTGCCCGACGAAGATATCGAAGGCTACACGACGGTCAACAAGGAATTGCTGTCAATAAAGGCTACTCGCGAGTTCATCGAGAAGCTTGGCGTTATGAAGCCGAGCCTACGCGACGAGATTTACAACAAGATTCTTCCAGCATATGAGGAGGATGGAGAGATCGACACGGACTCTCACTTCATGAAGTTCTTCCGCTATTTCAAAGAGTGCAAAAACGAGAGCGTCGACGAGTTCGTCAAACTCATAAGAGAGAAGAAGTTCGTCTCCTATAATTCCGCCGACAGTAGTGACATCTTTCGCGGAAAGGCCGAGGAACTGTATTTTCCCACTACTGATTTGAAGGCTTGGTTCGAGCCCAAGGCCGATACGCGATTTCTGGCCTTGGACGAGTACCGAGGCATGGTCGGCAAGGCGGATCACGGCATCCTCGACACCTTCCTTGAGAAGCTAGGCGTCAATCGGAGTCCGCGGGTGCTTTCTCGTTCTGTCTCACGGGAGCAAACGGATCAGCAATTGACTAGGAGTCGCAAGTACAGCCATTATCAGGATAGTTTGCTTGACGGTTGCGAGCAACTGATAGCGGCGATCAATTCAGAACGTTCGGTTCTGCTCTGGCGCGTAATGGCGACTATGGTCGATCTCCAGCGATTGAGAGGTCTGCACACGCGGTCTCAAAACGAGTATTTCAAGTCATCCGAAGAAAAGAGGCTCCTAAGTGCAAAGTGGATTCTCAGCAATGCTGGCGAGTTGGTATCCGCCGGTGACGTGACAACTCAGTCGCTCTCAAAGCGGAACGATACGATCACTCCAGGAGCAACGGCTCTTATCGCCCTGTTGGGAATCCGTGACGAGGCAGAAGACACCGCTCACTTGAGCGAGGAAGAGGCGAGGAAGATTAGATTGGCAGAAGAACTTGAGCAGTCGGGGTTGTCCGAAGACGAAATCCGAGCTGCAGTTGAAGCCGCCAAGCAAAGGAAAACAGCGCCACCACCGGTGACTACGGCCGGCAAAGAAGAACCCGTTTTCCCTGATTCGCCGATCATCCGGGACATCAGTGGTCGCCGGCCATCCGTCAAGCAGCTGAAGCCGTCTGACCAACCGGAACAGGTGACTGACCGGCGTGACGACGAGGCCCAAGATTCAGACGACTATACGCCGAAAGCCGTGGACTACGGCAAAAAACTTGACCGTGCCAAAGACCGTTACGCCAGTGAGCTTGACCGAATCGAACGCGAACAGGCGCTCCACGACAAGGCCAATGAACTGCCGCGTTACAGCTATGGCTGGTTCCTCGCTCTGTTAGAATTGGAGTGCATAGCCAGCAGCGAGAAGAGTGCGGACGCCAAGACTATTTGCATCAGCTTTGGCAAGGTGGAGCGGGATGAGCGGTCGTCCAGGACGATCGTGATGACGCAGCCAAGCCGATTCATTCCGCAGTCCATCGAGGAATTCTCTGGCGTCCGGCTGGATCTCGATTTCGGCAATGGCAGAACGGGGAAGTTGCGCATCGAATCTTTTACTGCCAAGGAGTATTCACTGCTCGGCAAGCTGGAGTCTGCGAGTGAGTTGAATGGGATTGATTTGGCTGAGGTGCTGGAGGCGCGCATCGAAGTCCAGAACCCTTCCTTCCTGCTGCAAGAGCTACTTGAGCGTTTCCGTGAACTGAGGTTTGACGAGAAGTTCGACTTGAAGACTGGCCTGACGCGCGACATCGAGTTCGTATTTGGCCCGCCAGGTACCGGCAAGACGACCCACCTCGCGGAGAAGGTGCTTATCCCTAGGATGAGTGATGCCGACCAGGCAAGAGTACTTGTCTTGACCCCCACTAACAAGGCAGCGGATGTGCTGACGACCCGCATCATGGAGAAGATGGGCGGGGACACCTCTTATTTAGACTGGCTGATCCGTTTCGGAACCTCCACCGATGAGCGAATTGAAAAAGCTGGCGTTTGGCGGGACAGGTCATTTGACATCGGAGCATTGACCCGCTCCGTAACGGTTACGACAATTGCTCGTTTCGCCTACGACGGATTCGCAGGCGAACATGGTAAGAAGCTCTATGAAATGAAATGGGATGTCATCGTCGTTGACGAGGCTTCAATGATTTCGCTTGCCAGCATCATTTACCCTCTTTACCGGCAGAAGCCCCAGAACTTCATCATTGCCGGAGACCCTTTCCAGATCGAACCGATTGTCGCAGTCGAGCAATGGAAGGATGAGAACATCTATACGCTGGTTGGCCTTAATAAGGCGGGGTCTTTTGCAAAGCCCGCGACGGAGCATCACGACTACCCGGTTAAGAATCTGGAAATGCAGTATCGCAGCATCCCAGCCATTGGTGAAGTATTCAGCCATTTCACCTATGACGGCATCCTGAAACATCATCGTGAGGTAGGATCGCAGCGCCCGCTGAAACTCAAAGGCTTCGATGCCAAACCACTAAACCTCATCGAGTTTCCTGTTAGCAAATACGAGAGCATCTACCGGGCGAAGCGGTTGGAGAGCGGAACACCCTACCAAACCTATTCGGCGCTGTTCACTTTCGAGTTTGTCCGTTGGCTTGCAGGGCAAGTCCAAGGGAACGACGCGAACAAGCTTCGGCGTCATCGCTCCCTATCGTGCCCAGGCGAACCTGTTGAACAGGCTAACTGACTCATGGGCAACCAAGCCTGATGCCGTAGAGATTCAGGTTGGCACGATTCACGGCTTCCAAGGTGATGAGTGCGAGATCATTGTCGCCGTTTTCAATCCACCGCCAACTATCTCGGCCAACCCACGGATGTTCCTGAACAAGCAGAACATTCTCAATGTGGCCATTAGCCGTGCGCGGGATTACTTGTTCATTGTCATGCCGGACGATGAAACAGCGGGCGTCGAAAAGCTGCACAAGATTGCCAAGATTGCAAAACTGGTGAGGGCGAGCGGTGCGTTCAGCGAATATTCCTCCCGTGCCATAGAGGAAATGATTTGGGGAAATGCGAATTACTTGGAAGAGAATACCTTCTCGACCGGCCATCAGATGGTGAATGTATATCGCAAACCGGAGCGTTACTACGAGGTTCGCAGCGATGATTCGGCGATTGATGTTCAGATCCACGAGAAAAATCAAGATGTACAAAACTGACCGCGCAGCCCTGTGTCGGATTGCGAATGCAATTGCCGTGATGGCGGGCGTCCTTTGGCCAGAAGGAAGGCTGTTTCGTGACCGCTTCGCGTTTTTCGGTGGCAGCCAGAGGTTGTAGCGTTTGTAAGCTGCGTAGAACTCAGTCGCCGACTTCGGCTCCGCCGTGGCCGCGCACATGACAAATACAGACATCGTTCTTCTCCGGGTGGCAACGCCTAAACGTTTCAACCGGAGTTCTGTTGGGACAATTTGGGATTGAACCTCGCACAGACAGGGATTTGCAGGATTCACACGATTTTCACGATGCATGAAAAAATTCCTGTTTCATCCTGTCCTAAGAATTTCACCAGTCACTTTCCTCACCCGCCGCGCGTGTGCGAGACTAAATCGTGCGTCCGGATCAGGTCGTCGAGTGCGGGCGCGACTTCGGCGTATTGCGAGTGTGGAATCGTCAGCGTCACTTCGACGGCGTCGGTTGCCGGGTCGCTCGGTGTGGCTTCGACGGCGTCGAGCGTCAGGTTGCGCAAGACACTCGCATCGAAACCGGTGACGTCGAGTTCGCCGATGGATTGCAGTTGGATGAGAATCTCAGACAGTTTTGCGGGATCGTAGCGACCTTGGGCTTCGCGGTTGTTCAACACGATGTTCAGTGCCATTTCGCGCGACTCGCACAGGCGTACGACCGACACTGGCACGTGCGTGTATCCCAACTCGCACAAGATTTTGTAGCGCAGATGCCCGCCGACGATCTGCCCGCTGAGTTCGTTCCAGACGAGCGGTTCGACCAACCCGAATTCGCTCAGGCTCCGCTTCAGCTTGCGATAACCCGGCGACGATGGCGACAGCGTTCGCCGCGGGTTGTACGCGGCAGGCTTCACCTCTTCGATCGGTAGCAACCGAACTTCTAACGGAATCATGATGCCATCCCCTGGATACGCGAATAGTATACGGGCGTATCTATTCATCGGGGATTGCGTTTGTCAAACGGAAACGGCTGCGGCAGTTGTTATCATGACCCTTGCGATCCGCTCTTCTCTCCGGTGGTGCGTATGCCGTATCTGATTGTTGCGATCATGGCGTTGTTCGGCCTCGGCTTCGTCGGGCTGCTGTTCGTGGGGGCGCGGCGGGGGCGTCCGTACCAGCACGATGCGGCTACCGGGACGACGACGTTGCGGCACGGTGTTCTGTTGCGTGCGTTTGCGGTGTTTGCGTTCTTCGGCGCGGAACTCGTACTGTGCGTCTGGCTACTCGTGAACCCGCCGCCGACGACGCGGCTGGCGGCGCTACCGATACTCGGGGGCGTCGTCCTCGGGCTGGTCGGAGTCCTACTTATACTGGAGGCGTACCGGTTCGCGGTTGCGGTTTCGCCGACGGGTATCGAATGCCGTTCGCCGTGGAAGTCGCGCCGGGTGGTGCCGTGGGGCGATGTCGCATCGGTCGAGTTTTCGCGGGCGAATCTCTGGTTCTTGCTGAAATTTTCGAGTGGGGGATCGTTCCGGGTTTCGGCACTGGTGCCGGGGGTCGGGCACTTTTTGCAAGGTTGCGAAACGCACTTACCTCCAGAGAAAATGCTTGCCGCGAAGCCGGGTTACGCCTGGATCGGTCGGAAATGGCCTTTCCGTAGCGGCGACAGATGACGGATCAATCGGCACGGCTCGCGAAATCTTCACAGTGCGGCGCGCGGTTCCCAATTGTCGCGCAAGCGATACGTGTCAGAATGAATGGTACACCGGGGAGGCGACATTGTGAGTCAGGCGGAAAGCGACGACCTGCTGGAAACGTCGGGTTCCAGCTCGAACATTTTGGCAACGATCCAACGGCGTTGGCCGTGGCTGTTGCTCGGGGCGGTACTCGGGGCCATCGGTGGGTTTTTGCTGTTCTCCACGAAGGCACCGATCTACCAATCGACCGCACAAGTATTGGTCATCAAGAAGCGAACCGATGTCTCGACGGGATCCGATTCGCGGTCGAACTTCGTCGAAGATTACGTCGCCACACAGGTGACGCTATTGCGGTCCGAACGCATTCTGATTGCCGCCGCGAAACGCATCGACCCGTCTCGTTTGAATCACGCATTCCCAACCGACGAGCGCGATCGCGCCAAGGTGCTTGCCGCGTTGCTTTCGGTCGCGCGCGATAAAGATGTTTCCACATCGGCGGCGGGTGGCACGAACGTGTTGAACCTCGCGTTTCGCGGCTCGCACCCCGACGATTGCCGGCAGCTTCTGTCGGCGGTGATTGCCACGTATCAGGCCGAGCTTTCGACGCTGTACGACACGGCCACGCAGGACAAGATCGACCTACTCGCGTTGCAACTGAAGCAGTTCAAGACTGAGTTGGATACCGCCGAGACGGGGCGCGTCGAATCCGAGGCGAAGTTGCGGAAGATCACGCCCGAAGACTTGACGTTGGTGCGCGGCCGCGTGAGCAAGGAAACCGAAGCGCTACGCAGTTTGCAACTCGAAGAGATCGGGCTGCGGAACCAGGTCGAACTCATTCGCAATACCCCTGCCGACCGGGCGGCTCGCGTCGAAACCCTCGCGAAACTCGGCGAGCAAGTCCGCAGTTTGGGCCTATCGCGGCAAGACCTAGACAACACCGAGAACGCCGTCCGGAAACTGCAACTCGATCGCGCGGAGTATTTCAAAAAGTACAACGTCGACCACCCGTTGATACAGTCGATCGATGCGCAGATCGCCTTCCTAAACGAATTGAATCAGAAGGCGAACCCGCGCCCGGCGGGTATGGAACTCGATCAACTGGCGATCGTCGAGCGCGTGCTCGATGGCCGTTGGAAGGTGATTCAGCAGCAGTTGAAATACACGACCGCGAGCCTCGACGACGACAAATCGATCTTGAGCCAGGCGGCGAATCCGTCGATCGATTCGGAATATTGGAAGCAACAAGTCGTCGATCGCAAGCGGCGAATCGACGATGCGATGACGCAGAAAAATCAGATTGAAGTGACGCGCGGCGCAGGCGGTTTCCAAGCCTCGATCATCAACGAGCCGACATTGGAGCCAACGCCGGTGGCCCCGCGGCTATCGCAATCGCTGATGTTGGGCGTCGCGGCAGGGCTGCTGTTCGGGTTCCTGCTCGCGGCATTTGCCGAACTCAGCGACCAGAGTTTCCGTTCGCCGGCAGACATCCGCAAGCGACTCGGTATGTCGTTGATCGGCCACATCCCGCCGATCCGAACGACCGTACCGGTCGAGGTGGAACTGGCACTCGAGCCGACATTGGTGGCGGCGTTGCGGCCGAAATCGTCCGAAGCCGAAGCGTATCGCGGCGTGCGCACGGCGATCTTCTTCAACCTGAATGGCTCGGGGCACCAGATGATTCAGGTGACCAGCCCCAACCAAGGCGACGGCAAATCGACGCTCGCGGCCAACCTCGCGATCTCGATTGCACAGTCCGGGCGGCGCGTCATTCTGGTCGATTGCGACTTGCGACGACCGCGAATCGAACGCCTGTTCCATCTGTCCGATAACGGCCTGGGACTCGTCTCGGTCATCCTCGGGGAATGCGAACCGGCGGCGGCGGGGCGCCCGAGTGGCATCGAAAATCTGACGATTCTAACGAGCGGCCCGAAGCCGAGTAACCCGGCCGAATTGCTGACCAGCCCACGCTTCCAAGTGGCCATCGAGAAACTGCGAGCCGATTACGACTTCGTCATTCTCGATACGCCCCCGCTGCTCGCCGTCAGCGATGCCTCGGTGGTGGCCCCGCGTGCCGATGGCGTGATTCTCGTTTTCCGCATGTCCAACAAAGCCCGACCGACTGCCGAACGTGCCCGCGATATGTTGGCGCAACTCGGAGCGAAAGTCATCGGCGTCGTAGTCAACGGCAGCGGCCGCGCGAAAGAAGGCTACGGCGGTTACGGTGGCTACACCGCCGAGTATCATCAGTACGACGAGAAGTACACCGATTGAGTTAGCATGGGGTGCCCGATTCTGACTACGCGGATTCCCGATTAGGAGATGCACGATGAATTTCATGGAAACGGTAATCGGGGGAACGATCCAGCCCGATGGGACGCTAGTTCTGGACGAGAAACCGAGCCTGCCACCGGGGCGAGTCCACGTGGTCGTGCGGCCATAGAGGAATTACAGATTCGGTCGCTCGGTCACGACCGAATCGGGCAAAAGTTTGGTCGAGAATACCTCCGGACGATGAATGCGATCCGGACGGACCAGCGTGAAAGGGGATATATTTTTCGCAACGCGGCAGAGATGGAAGCGGAGCGAGCAAAGTTGTCCAAGGAAATGGATAGTTCTGCTGTATCGTCAGCAATTCCCGGTCGCGTGAAAACCCCTGCGAAATCCGCTCTTCTCGATCGCGACTTTCGTAAACTCACCTTGCCTCGCGCTTCTCCAGGCCCT
>JAYVQG010000398.1:0-42951 GCA_043757025.1 Limnoglobus sp. | reverse complement strand
TACGTCCAACCGGGCCATTACCTCTGCCTCGGCGACAACAGCGCCCAAAGCTCCGACGGCCGCGTCTGGGGCACCGTCCCCGACCGCCTGATGCTCGGCCGCGCCGCCTTCGTCTTCTTCCCGCTCGACCGCATCGGATTTATTAAGTAGGCGTTGCGGAACCTCTATCTCAAGCGTTGCAGCGAGTCCTTGGCATCGCGGCTGAGCCGTACATCAGCCGTCGTTTTGGCTAGGTCCATCAGGAGTTTTTTGGCTTCGGCATTCCCGATCCACGTCAACACTTCGATGGCCCGCTCTCTTTGAAGCCATACCGAGCGACGGAGTGTATTCAAAATCCGATCTGCCCGGTCGCGTACTTCGGCTGACTCGCTGACGTCGATTATTGCCGCCAGTTTTTTTTCCGCTGCCGGGATTTGCGTCAAGGTTTTGGTCGCGGCTTCGCGGGTGGCGAAGTCGCGATCGTCGAGTTGAACGATGAGCGCGTCGATGGCCGCCGCTCCCACGACCGGGTGAGTCAATTTCTCACGCAGCAGTTTTATCGCTTCGACCGGTCGACTTGCCATCGCCCGCATCGCTCGATCCGCCGTGCCGGCGTCGGCAGACGCCAATTCCTCCCACCACGAGGTCACTGTATTCGCGTCTAGCGGAGCAGTTGGCTTACGTGTGTACCGATCGAACAAATCCCACACCAAAGCCGAACCGTCCGGCCCGGTGGAGAGCAATTTCGATCCATCGGGCGAGAACGCCAGCCGCTTCACCGGGTAGCTATCGCCGGGCAGACGCCGCCGCACCGACTGGGATCGCAGCTCGATCAGAAAGATGTCTGGAGTACTTTCGACGCCGGACCACGCGACAGTTTTGCCATCGGGAGATACGGCCAGCACGTCGCGTATATCGTAGCGTGCGGCACCATTTTGGAAATACACATCCTTCTGTTTCGCAAGCCCCAAAAGTTTCTGTGTCGGCCCGTCGATAATGGCGACCCCAGCTTCTTGATCCGAGTAGGCAATCCGACCCCCGTCGGAAGTGATGGCGACCGACCCCACCAAGTAGTGCGGTGGACGATCCTTCCAAGCGGGTTCGCGTTTGCCGGAACCAAACTGTTCCGACAGCAATTTTCCTTCCGCTGACCAGACGACGACTTTTCGACCTTCGCACGCGGTGGCAATCACCGTGCCATCGGCGGAAGCAGCCATCTGCTCGATGCGATGCTCTCCGGTGGGAAACTCGTGGATTGGCTCCCCGGTGGCGGCGTTCAACGCGCGAATCGTGCCGGTCTCGTCCGCATCGCGTCCGGCTACGATCAGCCGTTTGCCGTTTGCCGTCAACGTGAACCCAACGATGGATTTTTTGAATGCGGGGAATGTCGCTTCCACTTTACACGTGCTGGAATCGACGACGCGAATGGTTCCAGTCTTCGGATCGGATGCATACAACCTCCGACCGTCCGGTGATTGTGCCAGTTGACCCGGTGCGGCTAACGCGACATTCGCGAGTTCGCGACCACTGACGGCGTCCCAAGTGCGAATGGTGTTGTCGCGCCCGGCGGTCAGAATCGTGGAACCATCTGGGGTGAACAGCGCGTCGTGGATCAAGGCCGTGTGCCCCGGCAACATCGTGAGTAGCTTGCCGGTGACCGCATCCCAAAACAGCGACGTGCCGCCGCCCGGCTCCGGGGAGGCCGTAAACGTGGCCACCACCTTCCCATCGGGCGACACTTTGGCCGTGCTGTTCGAGTGCCCGACCGATTTCGCCGCGATGACCGCGCGATCTTTGCCTGTCAGCGCTTCGAGAACGAGCACTTCGCCATCTTTCCCGGTGGTCACCAGCGTTTTTCCGTCGATCGATAGGTCGGCCCAATACGGCGGCGCGGGCAATTCTCGCTTCCAAAGTGGCTTGCCGGTGTCGATATTCCAACACCACAGGCTCGGCGGTTCGTCGACCGAAACGAGCAATTCCCGGCGACCGGTGGCATGGCGCAGGTTGACGCCCCCCTTCTCGCTGCGATTCGCACCATCGAGGGTCTGTTTCAATTCGCCAGTCTTCAGGTCGCGAATGAGAACGGTACCGTTCTCGAGCAGTTCGATAAGCGCCGATCGACCATCGAAGCGGGGGTCTGCCCAATTGGAAACGTAGGTTTTGTGGTCGAGCGTGATCCGGTCGTCGGGGTCTGTGATCGACACGGTGCGGATTTTTTGCTCTCCATCACGGTAACCATTCCACAACGTAATCTGTTTGCCGTCGTCACTGAATTGACTCGTCGATCCACGTTCGCTGAAAACTTGCTTCCCATTCGCCACTTCGTAAACACCGACCCATATTTTCTCGGCGTCGCTGGGGTGCTGACTGCCGCCGATGGCCAAAAGTTTGCCGTCTGGCGAGAACTCGCATTTGACGATCGAATAGAACTGGCCGCTCTCGATCCAGCGGATCAGTTTGCCTGTGTCGGTGTCCCAGATGCCGGCCCGACCTTTCCAGAGCACGGCAGCGAGCAGTTTGGAATCGGGGCTGAAGGCGATGGTGCTGCCGATGATCTCGCTGCGCTCGGGCACATCGGCTGCACGGAGTTTCGCCAGGAATTTACCCGAAGGAACTTCATAGAGTTGCAAGTCGCCGTGTGCGGTCTCCCGTACGACCCGGCGACTATCCGGAGAAAATGTGAGTCGCTTCCCGCGCAGCCGAGAGGTGCCGAGCCGGATGATCGCCCCGTCGGGCAATGGGTCGCGCAAGGCATCGATGACAGGCTTCGGGTCGTCGATTTTCTTGGGCTTCTCATCGTGCGCGGGCTGCGGCTTCACCGATGGCCCTTGAGCGAATGTCGGCGGCAGCATGCGGAAACCCAGACCACCCAACAACAGTATCCCAGCTAATGCGACCACCGATACCGCCTTCAATTTCGACATCATCATCATCATGCGTAGCACTCCATTCGCAAGAGTGGTTACCAGTGGCGGTGCGAGCGTGCCGGTGGCGGCCCGCACCGTCGCAGTGCAGAGTTCGAGCGTCACCGTAGTGGAAACGGCGAGTGTCGCGGGCATCGCGACGCCACGATAGGCCAGCGCGACGGCTAATAATTTGCGAGCCTTGGCCAAACGGCTACTGAGCGTGCCTTCCAAAATGCCGAGTGTCTTCGCGGCATCGTGTCGGCTGATGCCCTGCAATTCGCAAAGCACCACCGCATCGCGGTAGAGCGCTGGCAGGTTCGCGATCTCGGCATCGAGCACGCCATCATCGACCGGGTCGGGTGGCACCGGCGTTTCGGGCAGTGTCGCAGTCAGCATTTCGCGTTTCGCGCGTCGCCCGGCCATGGTTCGCGCCCTCAAGGCCACCTTGTACGAAACGCCGTATAGCCAACTCGCCAGTTTGTCGGGCTGCACGCTCTCCGCTTTGCGGGCCAGCACGACGAACGCCGCCTGGAAGGCATCGTCCGCCAAATGCCGATCCGGAATCACGCGGCGGCAGACGCCCAAAACGAGCGGCCCGTGTCGCCGTACGAGTTCGGTAAAGGCCGCATCGTCGCGGTCCCGAACGAACCGGCCGAGCAGTTGCGTATCGCTAGCCGGGTCGCGAACGACGAGCGTTTTGAGAAGCGAGGTCATAATCACACCGCGTGAAAGGGGCTTCCGACAAGATATTCCCCAGCCGAAGTGCGGCGCGTCGCGAAAATGCCAATAATTGTTAGCCAGCGAGGATTAGGTGAGCGGGGGAGGTCACTCCCCTGATTCTTCCTGAGTCGTGGGCGATGTCTGTGGCTGGATCAGTGGGCTTACGCCACACCGCTCGCCAAGAATGGGGAATCGAAGTGCTCGTTACTTCTTCTCCTCGGGTTTGCCGGTCAGTGTGCCGAGATTAGCGGGAACTGCAGTGGGCACCGGACCCTGGTCGTCGATTTCCTCATCGGCGGCCGGCGCGATTGTTGCCGGGCTGCCCTTCCACCGATTGCGATTTTCGTTTCCGAATTCGTTTTGACGTTCCGAATGATTTCGCGCTCGGTCGCGTTACTCGCCGATGGGGTTCGATCCGGGGCCGCCGACGACGGAGTTTTCGAGCTTCGTTCGACCGGCCACGGTCACGGTGCCATCGGCGATCTTCAGCGTGTGGATTTGCGTCGTTGGGCGGGTTTGATCCGCATAGAAGCGAAACAGGCCGACGGGGTTCGACCCATTGCGATACCACGCGACATCGACGTTGGAATCGTGTGCGGCTTCGGATAGCGAATCGAGCATCGTCTGGCAGCCGATCGACAGATTGCCCGCGCGCATTCCACAGAGTTCCAGAGCGATCACGTTCGTTTCGTTTTTTACCAGCCACGCGCGCATTTCGACCCAGACAATCGTACTCCAATAGCCGTTGCCGTAGCGCATCCCGAGTTTGATGCGGTCGCCGTCGATCGACACGCGCGGCGAATGAAACCCCGACGGCAACAGCGTGGCATATCCGTCGCCATCGCTGAGATTTTCGCGAAAGAAACTGTTGAGGTCGTTCGCGCGAAACGAGGTGCCCCATTCGGGTTTGGATCGAATATCGTTCTTGAGATCTTGCACGCGCGTGAGCAGCGCCGAGGCGAGTTCGCCGCGTTCCCATGCCGAGGGTTCGTCGGCTTGCGATGCGTAAAATTCTGGTTCGCCCTTGAGCAGAAGTATCAGCGTGCAGCACACCGCACCGACGATGAGCAGAATCAGTCCGATGGTCAGAAGTACCGATTTCCGTCGCACGGCAAACCCTCGTCACGCAATGATCGAATGCGTCCACCAATAACCGAGACCGGAGAATCGGTCAACGCGGGATTTCGATTCCATCGGACGGTTATGCCGGTTACACGGCGAGCGTTGCGCCGATTGCATTTGCCAACGAATCGGGCACCGGTTACGTTGGAACTGTGACACCCGACGGACGATAAACAACTGATTCTGCATCCAAAGGGGCGAGTTATGAATCCGCACGGCACACCCATTCCCTACCTTCGCTCCTGGCTCGGCGCGGCTGCGCTCGCCGCGGGCCTATCGGCGAATGGTTTCGCGCAAGCCCCTGTCGACCCCATCGAGCGTGCGAAGGCGACGCAAAACCTCGCGGAGCAAAAGGCCGAGAATGAAATCGTCGAGGCGATCGCCAGTGCCGATAAACTCAAGACCGTTTCCACGGTCAAAGCGATTCAACGGTTGAAAGACGCGCAGACCGGTCTGGCGGTGTCAGTTAGCCTGGGGCAAGCGAAACGCACCGAGTTGGACGCGCGGCTCGAAGCGAAGATCGGCATTCTCGAAGGCAAATTGCCCGTAGCCCGGCCCGACGCCGATTCGAATGCAAGCGCCGTTAAGGTACGCGAAAAGCTCGATCAACTGAAGGCGGCGGTGGAACTGCGCGAGGTGGCCGACGGCTTGAAGAAAGCCGCCGACGCCGCCGATGCGAATCGGCACAACGACGCCCGACGGCACGTGTTGAGCCTCGCGGAGAAGTACCCGAACAACCCGCAAGTGATCGCGCTCAGCGGGCAGACGAACACCAGCGACCAAATCCGTGCGAACCAGAAACTTTCGCGCGATTACGCCGATGCATGGCTCGTCAACCAACGGCAAGTCGTGGCGTCGTCGATCCCGACGACCGACGATATTCAGTTCCCCAATGCGGAGAAGTGGAATGCTCTAACGAAGGCGCGGAAGAACCAGGACCGCATCCAGTTGTCGCCGAAGGAAGAAGCGATCCTGAAGTCGCTCGATACCGCGTTCCCGGCAAACTTCGCGGATCGGCCGTTCGAGGAAGCGCTGCAAGAACTGTCGAACGCGATCGACCAGCCGATTTTCATCGACAAGAAGTCGCTCGAAGATGCGGGGTTGGACTTGTCGCGGAAGGTGACATTCAAGGGCAACGTGACGGCACGCACCGCGTTACGGGCACTCTTACAAGCGAATCAGCTGACGTTCATCGTCAAGGAAGAGATGATTCAGGTGGTGACGATGGAACGCGCCGAGAAGGAACTGACGACGCGATCGTACTACCTCGGCGACCTCGTCCAAGGCGTCGGCCCGTTCGGAAACGCCGTCGTTTGGGGGCCGAACATGAGCTACCAGCAAACCGTCACCAACAGCGAAACCATCGTGAAATCGATCACCGATTCGATCGACCCGCGGAGTTGGAAGCAAGCGGGCGGCCCTTGCACGATCACCTTCCATATGCCCACGATGTCGGTCGTCGTACGGGCGAGTACCGAGGTTCATGCATCGATGGGCTATTCGGTCGGCAAGAAGTAGCGCTCCATGAGTGATTTACCCGAACACTTCGGCTAGCCGCAGGTGTTGCGGAATGTCGAGCGATTCCGCACGTAGTGTGCCGTCGATGTCGAGTGCCTTCAGCTTCGCGTCGACGTCGGGTTTTTCGCGGCGACCGCGCGGCGAACCGGCGAGTGCGGAACGTAGGTTCTTGCGGCGGTGGATGTACAAATCGCGCAGGAACGCACGGAACTTTGGCACGTCGCCGACGAGCTTGCGCTTCGCAGCGTTCGGGATGATTCGCACGATCGCCGAATCGACTTTCGGCCTCGGGTAGAAGTTCCCCGGCAGGACTTTCCGGATCGTTTCCACGTCGGCGATGCTTTGCACCAAGACGCTGAGCGCGTTGTAATCTTTCGTGCTCACCGACGCTCTCAGCCGTTCGGCGATCTCCCATTGCACCATCACGACCATCCGCTCGATGTTCGGCCCATCGACGAGCAGATTGCTAATCAGCGGGGTAGCGATCACGTACGGCAAGTTGGCGATCAGCTTGCGGCTCGTGCAGCCTTGCTTCGCCATCGCAGCTTCCCACGCGGCGAGCATGTCGGGGTTCAGCAGGCTCTTTCGAGCGAGGCAATCGCCGTGAATGAACGTGACGTTTGGCCGAATGCCGACGATTTGCCTCGCAACGGGGGCGAGGCTCGAATCGATCTCGATGCTGACGACCGCACCCGAGCGTTCGGCGAGCTTTGCGGTCAGCGATCCGGTACCCGTGCCGACTTCGAGAACGGCATCTTCCGGCCCGAGATCGCCTTCGCGCACGATCAGATCGACGAGGTTGATGTCGATCAAAAAGTTCTGGCCGAGCTTGCTCTTCGCTTCGAGTCCGTGCGCGGAAAACAGGCGGTTCAGGTACGACAACGTTTGCCGCGGCGACGGGACGTTCGATTCGATTTCTTCCGGCTCGTCTTTTCTCATAACCGTTTTAGATAGTGATACTGAGACTCTTGAACAGTTTTTGCACGTGTTTCGCGAGGAGATCGGTTTCCAAATTGACCGTGGCCCCGACCGGTTTGAAGCCCAAAGTGGTGTGCGCGAGCGTGTGCGGAATGAGCATCACCGCGAATCGACCGCGTGCGACATCGACGAGCGTGAGGCTGATGCCGTCGATCGCAATCGAGCCTTTCGCCACCATCAATTCGTCGAGCGATTTCGGGCAATCGAAGGCAATCGTCTCCCATTCGCCGCTCTGCGTGCGTTCGGCAATCGTGCCCACGGCATCGACGTGCCCCGTCACAAAATGCCCGCCCAACGAGTCGCCGACGCGTAAAGCTCGCTCCAAATTCACGCGGTTGTCTAAGACTAACTCGCCGAGATTCGTTTTCTGAAGCGTCTCGGGGCCAGCCTGGAACCGGAACGATTCCTCGTCGCGTTCGACGACGGTGAGACAGACCCCGTTGACGGCGATACTCTCGCCGAGCACGAGGTTTGGGGCGAAACCTGGCTCCGCAATTCGGAGCACGCGACCGCCGTGGCCATCGTCTGCGATGGCGGTGATGCGACCGAGCGATTGAATGAGTCCGGTGAACATGCGAGAATCTTATACGGAACGCCTCGACAAACGAAACGAATCGCGGTATTGACGGGGAAAGTTTTTCGCGGAACGAATCTTTTGGGGGATCGATTCGGATGGGAATGCTCGATCATTGGCACCCGATTTACCCGAGCCACAACCTGCGCCGCAAGCCGGTGGAAGTGAAGCTCGCCGGTCAACCGATCTGCTTGTTTCGCACGACAAACGGCACGATTGCCGCCGTGGATAATGCCTGCCCGCACCGGCGGATGAAATTGAGCTACGGCACCGTCGTCGGCGACCGGATTCAGTGTAAATATCACGGCTGGACGTACGACAGTTGCGGCAACGGCGAAAGCCCCGGCACGCCGAAAATGACCACTTGCACCAAGAGTTACGACATCCGCGAAGAACACGATTTCATCTGGTTGAAGTCCCGCGACAGCAACCCCGTGTTCCCGCCGATTAACATCAAGAAATACTACCCCATCGGCACGTTCCAGCACACCGTGCCCGCCCCGCTCGAACTCACCGTCGACAACTTCACCGAGATCGAGCACAGCGGTACCGTTCACGATACTTTCGGTTACGATCTGGACCGGATGCACGAGGTGAAAGTCCGCTTCGACCAAACCGAAGATACGATCAGCGTCGCGAACGTCGGCCCGACGAAACGGATTTTCCGCCCGTTCGCCTGGATGCTCGGCATCCGCCACGACGACCACTTCCACGACGACTGGACGACGCACTTTTCGCCCGTTTACAGCGTTTACGATCACTACTGGACGACGCCCGATGGCTCGAAAGATCGCCTCGTCCGCTGGCGGTTGTACATGTTCTTCTGGCCAATCGATGCGGAAAATACCTGCGTCACGTCGTTCGTTTACGCGAAATCGAAGTACCCCGGCCCCTCGGGTGGCTTGCACCTGTTCAAACACGTGTTTCGCCGCGAGGTCGATCGCGAAGTCCGGCAAGACATCTCGATGCTCGAAAACCTCGCCGACCGCAACATCAGCATCGAAGGCTTGAAACTCAGCCGCTTCGACAAAGTCCTCGGCCTGACCCGCGAGCGAATCGACCGCATCTACCGCGGGAAAACCCCGCCGATTGTGGCACCGCGAGCGGTGTAAATGATGTTACCACAACCGTTGTACGCCGTATGGATCGATCGCCGCATCGGTGCTGACCAGCGGTATCCCTTCGGCTAACGCCTGCGCGATCAGCAATCGGTCGAATGGGTCTTTGTGGTGGAACGGCAGTGTCGCCACAATTGCGGTGTGTTTCGGCTCAATGGGTAAAATGTCAAAGTCGTTGCCAGCGATGCCGCGTCGCATGAAGTCGTCGTAAGTGGCAAACAAATTGAGCTTCTTGTGGCTGACCTTGATCGCAATCTCCCAATAGCTCGCGGGGCTGATGAGGATGTCGTTCGACGGGTCTTCGATGAGTGTTTTTGCCTTCAAAGTCAGCTTTGCATCGTTCAGTACAAACCACAAAAACACATGCGTATCGAGTAGCAACCTCACGGCATGTACTCCGCGAAGTCTTTCAAATGTTCGTCGTCGTCGGACACGATCACGAGCATGCCCTGGCAATTCCCCGCACGGCGCGATTTGCGGATTGGAGCTTCCCCCGTCAGCCGCGCGACGGGCTTGTCGCCGCGCGTGATGACGAGTTCTTCGCCGGGGGCGAGCGCGTCGATGATTTGTGGGAGTCGCGATTGCACTTCGTCGATGGTCAGCGTTGGCATGAGTGTTTCCTCCCGTTGGAGTCATGTCCACCGCCCGATGGCGATGGGCATTCGGCAGATTCTTACACCGCTTCGAGGATCTCGAAGCCTTTGCGATACTCTCGGAACAACATCGCGTTGGCCTTCGCGTTGTTGCCGAGGAAGGTTTCGGTCTTCGGGTCGATCGCCAGTTTCGGCCCGATGCGACCGACGGCGGTCGAGAGGTCGATTTTGTTGTCCTTCAGGTGCTGTTGCATCCGGACGACGGCGGCGGTCGCGTCTTTGCAATCGGTGAATGCGGTCACATCTTTATCGAATGTCGCTTCGGTGCCGAGGCGATAGCTGATGTTCCCGAGGTGGCAGAGTGCGCTCGACAAGTGGCCTTCGAGGATGTCGGCGTTGAGGTCGGTGATCTTGCGGCTACGAACGCCTTTAACGAAGTTCGCGAAGTGCGAACCTTCGACACTGCCCTCGAATTCCTGAATGATCTTGCCGTCCGGCGAGTACGCGACGCCGCTGGAGTAATTCGGGCAGACGACGTAGCCTTCGCTCCCGAAGAAAATGTTCCCGACCATAGAACCTTTATATTTGTCCGTTTTCAGGCCGCGCACTTCGAAGATCAGTTGTGCATCGTCGAAGTCGTACAGGCTGAGTTGCGTATTCGCGGTTTCGCCGTCATCGACGTAGCCGAACCGCCCGCCGACGCTGACGACGGACTTCGGCAGTTCCATTTTGCCGAGGCCCCAACGAGCCTTGTCCATCTCGTGAATGCCCTGGTTGCCGAGGTCGCCGTTGCCGTACGCCCACGTCCAGTGCCAGTCGTAGTGCAGTTTGCTTCGCATGAGTGGCAGTTTCGGGGCCGGCCCGCACCACAGATCGTAATCGAGGCCCTTCGGGATCGGCTGCTCGCCGGTGACTTTGCCGATACTGCCGCGCGGCTTGTAGCAGGTGCCGTACGCCAACGAGACTTTGCCGATCTTCCCCGCGTGAATGTACGCTTGGGCTTCGCGCATTCCGGTGGTGCTGCGGCTCTGCGTGCCGGTCTGGCAGATCTTCCCGTACTTGCGTGCCGCCTCGACCACGAGCCGCCCTTCGCGGACGTTGTGGCTGACGGGCTTCTCGACGTAGACATCTTTCCCGGCGCGCATCGCCCAGACGGCGGCGAGCGAGTGCCAGTGGTTCGGCGTGGCAATCGCGATGATGTCGATCGACTTGTCGTCGAGGACTTTGCGAATGTCTTTCTCGTACTTCGGGGCTTCGCCGCGCACTTCAGTGATCTTCTTCATCGCGTTGCCGATCACGCTTTCATCGCAATCGCAGACGGTGGCGATCTCGCAGTTGTTGACGCCATTGAAGCCGCGAACGTGTTCCATGCCGCGGCCCTTGACGCCGACGACAGCCACGCGAAGTCGCTCGTTGGCCGATCCCTTCTTCGTGGACGTTTCCGGTGCGGCATTGGCAACGGTGCCCGCCGCCAGCCCTGCCGACAACAGCGCCGAACGCTGCAAAAACTCGCGACGTTGGAACGGACTCATAACGGGAACTCCAGAGAAGAGAAAGCGATGAGCGGGTGTGATGACTCTGCTCACTGTAATCGAAAGCGAGATCGGTCGTCAATTATCTAACGGGAGAAGCGCGCGGAATTTTAGGATTCGCGATCGTCGGGGGGTGTTTCTAACGAATGATTTTGAAGTATGCCAACGGTGAGTCGCACAGAGAATCTCATTGAAGTGGAGCGTGCCGAATGCACGCCGCTCAGCAATGCCGTCACAAAAACCATTGCGGGTCGTTCGCGTTCGGTTTAGTATCTACACACCTGCCGGAATCCGTTCTTTTGTGGGCCTACTCATGATTCTTTCGCGTCGCGACTTACTGCGTGTCGGTTCGATTAGCCTGGCGGCGACGGCGCTACCGGGGTTGCGTGCGAACGCGCCGGCGCGACCCACGAAAGCAAAGTCTGTGATCGTTCTGTGGATGGCGGGCGGCGTGACTCACCACGAGTCGTTCGACCCGAAGCCCGATGCACCGGAGGAAATTCGCGGGTCGCTCGGGTCGATCCAGACCGGTCTGCCCGGCGTTCGCTTTTGCGAGACGATGCCGAGTTTGGCGAAGCAAACCGAGCTGTTCGCGCTCATTCGCACATTCTCACCGGCGACCGACGATCACTTGCTCGCGCAGTCGTACGGTCTATCTGGGCGGAAGGTTTCGCAGGGGCAAATCCTCACCGAACCGAACATCGGCGCGATTGTCTCGAAATTGCACGGCTCGAAAGCGGGCTTCCCCGGCTACATCGCGGTGCCGGGCACTACGCGACCGGGGCCACCGCCGACCCAACTCTTCACCGGCGGCTGGCTCGGCTCGCAGTATGCGCCGTTCGCCACCAGCGGCAAGCCGAAGAACGACGACTTCACCGCGTTCGTGAAGGAAGCCAATGAGGACGAATTCACGAAGCAAGGCGTCACGCCGTTTGCGGACCTGAGCAGCGACCGTCTCACCGGACGGCAACGGTTGCGGGATCGGCTAGACGAGGCCGCGCGCAAGGCCGATGAAACCGGCGTCGGGGATCAGTATCGCGGCGCGTTCGATATGCTGCTTTCGCCGAAGGTCCGGGCCGCTTTCGAACTCAGCCGCGAAACGGAAAAGGTTCGCGATCGTTACGGCAAAACGAAGATCGGGTCGCGATGTTTACTCGCCCGTCGGTTGGTCGAAGCCGGTGCCCCGTTCGTGCTCGTGGACTACGGTTACGACCCCGAGTTCGGCAACCTCTGGGACAACCACAACGCCGTGGGGCAAAACTTCCCGCACATCTGCGAGATGGCAAAGTTGCCGTACCACGTCGCGGGGATGGATCGCGCATTCGGCGCGTTGCTCGGCGACCTGAATGCACGCGGACTGCTCGATCAAACGCTGGTCTTGTTCCTGACGGACTTCGGGCGCACGCCGAAGATCAACAAGCTCGGCGGGCGCGACCACTGGGGTCCAGCGGGGTCGATCTTCTTCGCGGGTGGCGGTACGAAAGGCGGGCAGGTGATCGGCGGCACGGACAAGATCGGTGCCTACCCGACTTCGATCTCGTATTCGCCCGGCGACGTGGCCGCCACGATGTACGCCGCACTCGGCATCGACCAAGAAACGACACTCTACAACCGCCAAAACCAACCGCTCGCGATGCTCCCCGCCGGTTCGCCGATACCCGGCGTGCTGTGAGGACATTGTAGGATGGCAACCTCCGTCTGAGAACCGAATTCCAGATGTTCGAGATACTCGAGGAACTGCCCAAAGGACTCGGGAAGTGATTGCAAGTTCGTTGTATTTTGCGACGTGGCATACCTCGACGCGGTTCTCGGTAAACATTTTTAGTCATCGTCGTCATCGCGTCGGCGCGGTTTGCGTCGTTTCGCAGAACGCTTCGGACGGCGACTACCGCTGGCCATCGCGAGTTTCACCACCACAATAATGATCACGAAAATCACGCCGATGCCGATGCCGATGTACTTGGGGGCATTGGTATAATTAGAACCCATCGGGGTTGTTTTGCGGCCATCGGCACCTTCGATATAGTCAAACTTCACTTTGCAATGCGGGCACGAACGCGGGCCGACCAGTATTCCCGTCCACCTGACTTCCTTCTTGCAATTCGAACACGTCGCGCTATTTTGCATCACTCCGCCACCCATATCCGGCATACCGCCTTGCGGTTGCGCGAGTGCGATCGTTCCACCGGTACTGATCGCGAGTACCACGAGTGGCAGCCAGGAAAGGTTTCGGCGCATGAGAGAGGTTCCGTAGAGGGCCAAAGCAATAAACGCATTATTTGATGAAATTACCACGAAGCACGATCCCGTGCGCCAGTAAAATGGCAATTCTCAAGATTCGCTGAGATCGCCATCCGCGCTGCCGCAAACATCGACCCGCCTAAACACGCGAACGCAAAGCAGACGAACCCGCGTATCCGATACCCTTCTTATCGTAGACGAAAGCAATTCATGCCAAGATAGTAGGCGATGCGCACGCGGTTCGTAAAGTATTGGGAGTTTGCGCGGAACGATCTGCACCCGACGAACTTTGCAACCTGGGAACCATGCCGAAACGTACTGACATCCGGAAGATTTTGCTCATCGGTTCCGGCCCGATCATCATCGGTCAGGCCTGCGAGTTCGACTATTCGGGAACGCAAGCCTGCAAAGCGCTACGCGAGGAGGGTTACGAGGTCGTCCTCGTCAACTCGAACCCCGCCACGATTATGACCGATCCGGAAACGGCGGATCGCACGTACATCGAGCCGATTACCTGGCAGACCGTCGAGAAAATCATCGCGATCGAACGGCCGGATGCACTGCTTCCGACGCTCGGCGGGCAGACGGCGCTGAACACCGCGATGGACCTCGTCAAGCACGGCGTACTCGAAAAGTACGGCGTCGAAATGATCGCCGCAAACGCCGAGGTGATCGACAAAGCGGAGGACCGCCAGAAGTTCAAAGATGCGATGATCAAGATCGGCCTCGAAGTGCCGAAGAGCCTCGTCGTGCGTTCGATGGCCGGTGCGGAGACCGCGAGATTGACGATCGGTTTGCCGTGCGTGTTGCGACCGAGTTTCACGATGGGCGGCACCGGCGGCGGCATCGCGTACAACCGCGACGAGTACATTCAGATCGTATCGCGCGGCCTCGAACTCAGCCCCACCGGCGAAGTTCTCGTCGAAGAATCGGTGATCGGCTGGAAGGAATACGAATTTGAAGTGATGCGCGACAAAGCGGACAATGTCGTGATGATCTGTACGATCGAGAACCTCGACCCGATGGGCGTTCACACGGGCGACAGCATCACGGTCGCGCCGATCCAGACGCTGAGCGACAAGGAATTTCAGCGGATGCGCGATGCGGCCAAGATGATCATCCGCGAGATCGGCGTCGAAACGGGCGGCTCGAATATCCAGTTCGCGACGAACCCCGTCGATGGCCGCATGATCGTCATCGAAATGAACCCGCGCGTCTCGCGGTCGTCGGCACTTGCCTCAAAAGCGACGGGGTTCCCGATCGCGAAAATTGCGGCGAAACTCGCGGTTGGCTACACGCTCGACGAACTGCAAAACGACATCACCCGCGAGACACCCGCCTGCTTCGAGCCGACCATCGACTATGTGGTGACGAAGATTCCGCGATTCACGTTCGAGAAGTTCCCCGACGCCGATGCGACGCTGACGACGCAGATGAAATCGGTCGGCGAGACGATGGCAATTGGCCGCACGTTCAAGGAGTCACTTCAAAAGGCATTGCGTGGTCTCGAAGTCGGCCGATTCGGTTTGGGCTGCGATCGCGCCGACCTCTGGGGCAGCGACAACGAACCGACGATCGAAGAGATTTCGTCGAAGTTGACGACGCCGAACGCGGACCGCATCTGGTACGTTCGCTATGCATTCAAGGCGGGGATGTCGATCGAAGATGTGTATGCGCGAACGAAGATCGACCGCTGGTTTTTGCAGAACATTTTCGATCTCGTGGCGTTCGAGGATGAACTGCGGGCGGCGGGGCCGCTGGAGCGTGTGACGCAACCGATGATGCTGAAAGCGAAGCAATGGGGCTTCACCGACCGTCAGCTTTCTAACCTGTGGGGCGGTTCGGATGCCGAGATTCGCCGCATCCGCAAAGTAATGGGTGTGATCGCGTCGTACAAGTCGGTCGATACGTGTGCGGCCGAGTTTGAAGCGTACACGCCGTACTATTACAGCACGTACGAAACACCCGCTCGAGCCGCCGATGGAAGCGTGTTGCTCGAAGACGAAATTTTACCCCCAACGGGCAAGCCGCGGATCATGATTCTCGGCGGCGGCCCGAACCGGATCGGCCAAGGGATCGAGTTCGATTACTGCTGCGTGCAAGCCGCGTTCGCACTGCGAAAAGCGGGCTACGAAGTGATCATGGTGAACTCGAACCCCGAAACGGTCAGCACCGATTACGACACGTCGGACCATCTGTTTTTCGAGCCGCTGACCGTCGAAGACGTGCTCAACATCAACGATCGAATGCAGCCCGTCGGCGTGATCGTGCAGTTCGGCGGGCAGACGCCGTTGAACCTCGCGAAGTCGCTCGAAGCCAACGGCGTGCCGATCATCGGCACGAGCGTAGACAGCATCGACATGGCCGAGGATCGCAAGCGGTTCGCGAAACTCGTCGAAGATATCGGACTGCGACAACCGGCGAACGGCACCGCGGTCGATTTGCAACAAGCACTCACGAGTAGCCGCAAGATCGGCTACCCCGTGATCGTGCGGCCCAGCTTCGTGCTCGGCGGCCGAGCGATGGAGATCGTCTACACCGACGAAACGCTCGAACGGTACATGAAAAACGCGATCGATGTATCGTCGGGTAAGCCGGTGCTCATCGACAAGTTCCTCGAAAACGCGACCGAGATCGATGTCGATTGCCTCAGCGATGGCACGCGGACGATCATCGGCGGCGTGATGCAACACATCGAGGAAGCGGGGATTCACTCCGGCGATTCCGCGTGCGTTTTGCCACCGCACAGCCTGCCACAAGCCGTGATCGACGAGATCAAAGTGCAGGCCGTAAAGTTGGCCAGCGCACTGAAGGTGAAGGGATTGATGAACATCCAGTTCGCGGTCACGGGGCTGGGCACCGACGCGACACCGATGATTTACATTCTCGAAGCGAACCCGCGAGCGAGCCGTACGGTGCCGTTCGTGTCGAAGGCCACCGGCGTGCAACTCGCACGCCTCGCGGCACTCGTCATGGTCGGGAAAACGCTCGACGAACTCGGCGTGATGAAGGAAGTCATTCCGAAATATTACTCGGTGAAAGAGAGCGTGTTCCCGTTCAACAAGTTCCCCGGCGTGGACATCATCCTCGGGCCGGAAATGAAATCGACGGGCGAGGTCATGGGGATCGACGAAGACTTCGCGATGGCGTTCGCGAAAGCCCAACTCGCGGCATCGGCCCCATTGCCGAAGTCGGGCACGATCTTCATGTCGCTGGCCGGGAACGACAAAGAGACGGCAGTGCCAATCGCGAAACGGTTCGCCGATATGGGCTACCATCTGATCGCCACACGCGGCACCGCGGCGATCTTCCGCAACAACGGCATCCCCGTGAAAGAAGTGCCGAAGATTCAAGAAGGCCGCCCGAACTTACTCGATCTGATGAAGAACGGCCAGGTGCAACTGATCATCAACACGCCGAGCGGGCCGGGCAGCCGTACCGACGAATCGAAGATTCGCACCGCCGCCGTCGCCGCACGGGTCACGTGCATCACAACGATTTCCGGCGCGAGCATGGCCGCCGATGCATGCAAGGCGCTCCGCGAAAAGGAAACGACGGTCACGTCGCTACAAGATTGGTTCGCGAAACTCCAGAATTAGCCGCGACGCGATAATTAGCCGCGACGCGAAGTCTTCGTAACGGAGCGCGTGCGCTTCACCCCAATACGAAAAGGACCACGATGGAAGACAACCAGGCGAAGAAAACGGCGATCCGCGAACAGGCTCGCAAGAATCGGGTCGGCCAGCAAAACAAGGATGCGATTAGCCGCGACATCGTGACTGCGTTTATGGCGATGCCGGAGTACGTGGCCGCGAAAACGATCCTGTACTACGTCGATGCAGGGAGCGAAGTCCGCACGCGACATATGTTGCCCGAGGCACTGGCGGGCGGCAAGCGGATCGTCGTACCGTACTGCATCGTCGAGACGAACGAACTCGAATTGTTCCTGCTCGAAGACGTGAGCGAACTCGTCGAAGGGGCGTACAAGATTCTCGAACCGAAGGTCGAACTGCGCAATCAACCGGGCAAAATTGTCGCGCCCGAAGACCTCGATCTCGTGATGGTTCCCGGCACCGCGTTCGATGCCTCCGGTGGCCGAATGGGGCAGGGCAAAGGCTATTACGACCGCATGTTGGCCCGCGTTCGCCCCAACGCCCCGCTCGTCGCCATCGCGTTCGACTGCCAGATTTTCGACGCGATTCCCGTCGCGTCGCACGATGTGTTCATGGATAAAGTCCTCACCGAGTCTCGCGTTCTCACCGGCAAAGGTCGGAAATAACCGTGCGTAAACCGACCGCGATTTTGCTCGTCGACTGCCCCGACCGCAAGGGGTTGGTCGCGGCCATCGGCGAGTTTCTCTATCGCCACAACGCGAACATCCTCCATGCGGATCAGCATCAGGATCCCGAACGGAATGCGTTCCTGATGCGGGTCGAGTGGGACTTAACGGGGTTCGATTTCGATCTCGCGGAGTTCCCCGAAAAGTTCGCGCCGCTCGCAACACAGCACGGCATGCGCTGGCGACTCGAGCGATCCGACCGCCCGCACCGGCTCGCGCTGTTCGTGTCGAAGTACGATCACTGCCTCGCGGACCTACTCTATCGCCATCAGAGCGGCGAACTCGCGTGCGAAATTCCGCTCGTCATCGCGAACCATCCGGACGCGGAACGCTGGGCGACGTTCCACAAAATCCCGTTCCACATGATCCCCGTCGAACCCGGCAAGAAGGCCGAAGCCGAAGCGAAACAACTCGCACTCTTGCGCGAAAACCAGATCGATCTCGTCGTGCTCGCACGCTATATGCAAGTGCTGTCGCCGCAGTTCGTCGAGCAATACCCGTTGCGCGTGATTAACGTGCATCACTCGTTTTTGCCTGCGTTTAGCGGTGCAAAACCGTACCATCGCGCCTTCGAGCGCGGTGTCAAACTCATCGGCGCGACGAGCCATTACGTCACGGAAGAACTCGACGAAGGGCCGATCATCGAGCAGAACGTCGTGCGGATTTCGCACCGCGACACGTTGGACGACTTGCTCGAAAAAGGCCGCGACATGGAGAAAGTCGTGCTGTCGCGTGCGGTGAGATGGCACATCGATCACCGCATCCTCGTCTACGATCGCAAGACGGTCGTCTTCGACTGACAACGCGATGTCGCAATCACTCGCACTTGCCCTCGGCCGGCGAAATCGCGTACACGTACTGACTCTCTCTTCTTGTAGCTGGGGTCTGTGACCACGGAAGCCAGACAATCGGACAGTGGCAGCCACTGCACCGGCCTCATAGAGGCCAGCTACATCAGAAAGTCAGTGTCATTGCACCCCAGTGTTCGCGTTCGTTTGTCGGGGGTTGAATTATGTCGAGAATCGTGCCCGCTTTGTTGCTGTTGTCGTGCGCCGTGGGCTGCGATGGCCTCACCTATTCGCGACCGGAGCGGCTACAAGAACCGCAACGCGAATCTGGCACGCAGTTCGATTCCGCGAAGTGTGGCACCATCTCCGGTATGGTGACTTGGGTCGGTGACATGCCGATCGTGAAGCCGGTCGCGTTCGCGAAACTCGGCGCAACTGGTCTGCAAACCGTCGAACTTCCTAACCCCAATCGGCCCGTTATCGATGCCGCCAGCCGTGGCGTCGGCTCGGCGGTGGTGTACTTGACGGGCATCGATGTTTCGCGCGCGAAACCGTGGAGCGCGAGCGACATGAGCGTGGAACTCGACGACGAGCGAATCTCCTTCGGCAACGGCGCACGATATGGCTTCGTGCCGGTGGGCGGAACCGTCGCATTCACTTCGACACGCAAGACAATCAGCGGGATTCGCGCTCGCGGGGCCGCCTATTTCACGCAGATGTTCCCGAACGATTCGTCGACCGTTTCGCGTACGTTCTCCGAGTCCGGTCACGTCGAACTCACGAGTGCATCGGGCCAATATTGGGCAATCGGCGATCTCTTCGTCATGGACCACCCGTACTACGCGACCACGAATGCCACGGGCCATTTCGAATTCACCGACGTGCCCACCGGCACCTACACACTCCATTGCTGGCACCCAAACGGCAACATCGCCCGACAAGAACGCGACCCCGAAACCGGATCCGTCACCCGACAGAGATATGCAGATGCCGTCGAACAGGCGCAGGCAGTCGTCGTCAATACGAAACGCTCTCTAGTTCAAGTCGCATTTCAGAACGAACAATTTTCCGCGAAGTGATCGCGCGGATGAGCGATCTTCCCTACTCCGGAAGTGGCTTCCCTTTCGTTTCTGGCGCGAAGGCGATCAGGATGAGTCCGACGAAGTAAACGGCACCCACCGCGGCGCAGGCGTTACCGTAATCGTTGTCGAACAATCGCAACAAGTTCGCCATTTGTAAGTTGCCGACGGCCGCGATGATTCGGCCGAAGTTGAAGGCGAATCCTTGCCCGGTGGCACGGACCGACGTGCGGAATAACTCGGGCAGATACAGCGGCAGCCAGCCGTAGAACGAGGCCGTCGTCATGCCCATCAGTCCTGCGGACAAGATCAGTGCGGTGCCGTACTGGGTGTTCAACTTGTAGAAGCCAACCATGACGACGAACGAGAGCAAACACATAATCGCGTACACGATTCGTCTGCCGTATCGTCCGCCCAGTACCGCACCGAGGACGCAGCCGAACGCGGCACCCAGCGATGAGGAAATCTGCATCAGCGGGATCGCTTCGGCGGGTGCGGGGAAGTTCACCGAGCCGACCCACTTGTACATCCACATCACGCCGGACCACGTCGCCAACAACGGCACGCCGCTCAGCCCCGCCGCAAGTAGCATTCGCCGAATGGTGGTACGCCGTTCCGCGACGGGCAAACCCACTCGCCGCAAGTAACAGCGCACGGGGTATAAGTAGCCCGTCGTGACCGTAATCAGGCACGCGATCGAGACCAGAATTCGCAATGTCAACGTGTGATCGAAACCGAAGTACCGCAGTTCGGTGGCATCGGTCGCCCAGGCATAAATCATAATGGTGGCAGCAATCGCACCGATCAACACGCCGAGCAAATCCCGCGTCGACCAATTCGAGACGCGACCGGTTTTCTTCTCGGCTCGCCACTTCTCGGACTCCGGTACGAACAGCCTTAGTAACAGCGTCATCAGCGATGGAAGCGCGCCGACGAGCATCAGTAACCGCCAGTTTCCGTTGGCGGTCAGCGAGAGTGCCCACGACTCCGGACAGCCAATTCGAACGAGAAAACCGGGTATTTCGCCGCCGAACTGGAGCAACGTGTAAGCGATCGAGCCGATGAGCATGTAGCCGAGGTTGCCGAATGCGCCGATCCAACCGGCGAGCCAAGCCCTCGATGAATTCGGCCAAAGCTCCATCACGAGTGCCACGCCGATCGCCCATTCGCCGCCCATGCCGAGCGCCCCGATGAACCGTAGTACGGCCAAGTGCCAGACTTCTTGCGATGCGGCACTCAGCCCACTACACAGCGAATAGACGAGCACGGACACCGTCATGGCACGCACGCGGCCGATGCGATCGCCGAGCCAGCCGAACAGCACGCCACCCGTCGCGGCCCCGACCAGAAACATGGCAATGATGACGCCGTACGAGTTCGCGACGCGGTTATCGCCGATGCTCGCACCCATAAGCTCCGCGAGTGCGGACTTCGCGACGAGCGGAAATAAGCCCATTTCCATTCCGTCGAACATCCAGCCGAGCAATGCGGCCGCCAGCGCCAGCCAGCGAGCCTTGCGCGTCGGGAGCAATGTCGGTTCGGCATTCATGGTGAACTCGGCGAGGTGTTTGGCGGGTCCGTTCTTACATACGACAATTCCAGCCGATGCGTAGGCCCCGAACGCATAAAAACCGAGCGTGGATAGTCGCGTAACGAAATACTCACGTTGCGACTTTTATCGTAATAGCGATAATTATTCGTCGCATTTACGCATTCGATTTGTCGATCTAAATTCGGTAAGATCACTCCACGCTTCGACCGCCACGTACCTCCGACCGTGAACCATGACACCGCAACAGTTCATCGACAAATGGAAGCTCGCCGAACTGAAAGAGCGCGCCGCGTGTCAGGAACACTTTCTGAATCTGTGTGCGGTGCTGTGCGAACCGACGCCGGCCGAGGCAGACCCTTCGGGCGAGTGGTACACCTTCGAGAAAAGCGTCGTCAAAGATACTGGCGGAAAGGGCTTTGCGGACGTCTGGCGGCGCGGCTGTTTCGCTTGGGAGTACAAAGGCAAACGCAAGAACCTCAGCGACGCCTATCAGCAACTTTGCCAGTACCGCGAAGCGCTCGGCAACCCACCGCTGTTGATCGTCTGCGATCTCAACCGCTTCGAGATTCACACCAATTTTACCGGCACGGCGAAAGAGGTTCACGCCTTCGATCTCGATGGTTTGGCCGATCCCGCCACGCTCATCAAGCTGCGATATGCATTCACAAAACCCGAAGAACTCAAGCCCGGTCATACGCAGGAAGAGATTACCAAAGACGCCGCCAACAAGTTTGCTGCGGTTGCCGACGGGATGCGCGAACGCAATATCGAACCGCATCGTGCCGGACATTTCTTGATGAAGTTGATGTTCTGTATGTTTGCCGAAGATATGGATTTGCTGCCGCGCGATCTGTTCTTGAAAACGATCAAGAACACCCGCTGGGATTCCAAGAAGCTCTCGAAACTGCTGTCGGGTTTATTCGAAGCGATGGCGAACAAGGATGGCTCGTTCGGTGCGGATGAGATCGCCTGGTTCAACGGCGGACTGTTTAAAGATGCTGATGTGATCGAACTGACGCCGACCGAAATTCGCCACCTCGCCGAGGCGGCGGAGTTCGATTGGTCGAACGTCGAACCGTCGATCTTCGGTACGCTGTTCGAGCGCATCTTGAACCCCGAAAAACGCAGCCAACTCGGGGCGCATTACACGAGCCGCGAAGACATTATCACGCTCGTCGAACCGGTGATGATGGCACCGCTTCGCCGCGAATGGGCCACGGTCAAAGAGAAGGCCGATACGCTGTGGGTGAAAGCGAAAGGCAGCAAAGCTGGGAGCAAGCCGAAACGCGATTTCGAGACGTGCGTCGTCGATTTCCTCGACCGCTTAGCGCACGTCACCGTCCTCGACCCCGCGTGCGGTTCGGGCAACTTCCTCTACGTCTCGTTGCACTTGCTACTCGACCTCGAAAAAGAAGCGCTCACCTACGCATCGGTCCATGCGATCAACCGCTTCCCGTTCGTCCGCCCGACGCAACTCCACGGCATCGAAATCAACGCCTACGCGCAAGAACTCGCCCAGGTCGTCATCTGGATCGGCTACTTGCAGTGGATGAAATTCAACGGCTTCAACGCGCCGAGCAATCCCGTCCTCGACCCGATGGACAGCATCGAAAACCGCGACGCGATCCTCGACCTGACCGACCCCGCCAACCCGAAAGAACCCGACTGGCCCGACGCCGAATTCATCGTAGGCAACCCACCGTTTTTGGGCGATAAGAAGATGCGCGGCGAACTGGGAGACAGTTACGTCAATGCGGTTCGCAAACTGTACGACGGTCGACTGCCGGGTGGTTCGGATTTAGTCTGTTACTGGTTCGAGAAAGCTCGCGCGATGATTAAATCCGGCAAATTAAAGCGAGCTGGTTTGATTGCAACACAAGGAATTCGTGGTGGCTCGAATCGAGCTTGTCTCGATCGGATCAAAGAAACCGGTGATATTTTCTTCGCTTACTCAGATCGAGATTGGGTACTCGATGGGGCAACAGTTCACGTCAGTATGGTTGGTTTTGACGATCAAACCGAAAGTGCAAAACAATTAAATGGTGTATCGGTCGAAACGATTCATAGTGATCTCAAAGCGGGCAATCGACCGAACATGACGACAGCAAAACTATTGCTTGCGAATGCGAGTCTTTGTTTTCTCGGCGTGATGAAAGCAGGCCCATTTGACATCGACGAAGCGACCGCACTCAAATGGCTTCAGGATGCAAATCCTAATGGTCGGCCTAACAGCGATGTTCTGCGCCCACGGCTCACAGCGAGAGACATTCTTCAGAGAGCAGAGGTTGGCTGGATTATCGACTTCGGCTGCGATTCATCTATGGATTCCATGGCGATGTATGCAGCGCCGTGGAATCATGTCGAGACAAAAGTGAAGCCCAATCGACTTATTAATCGACGCAAACGGTTAGCAGACCGTTGGTGGATTCATGGCGAAGCGAGACCGGGTTTACGTCGTTCTTCAGTTGGAATAACTCGATTCATTGTGACACCAGAAGTGTCGAAACACCGTGTGTTTTCTTGGCTCGATGATGTCTACCTTGCCGATCATCAAACGCGAGCGTTCACAAACGGTACGGATGACTTCTTCGGCATACTTCACTCCAAGATTCACGAAGCCTGGGCACGAGCAAAAGGCACACAACTTCGAGATGTGGAATCCGGTTTTCGCTACACGCCGACCACCTGCTTCGAGACGTTCCCCTTCCCCGAACCGACGCCCGCGCAGCGCGAAGCCATTGGTGCGGCGGCAAAGGAACTCGATACGCTTCGCAATAATTGGTGCAACCCGCCGGAGTGGGTGCGGACGGAAGTGCTTCAATTCCCCGGCTCGGTCGATGGCCCGTGGAAGCGGTACGTCTCCGACCCCGATTCGCGCGGCATCGGCACCGTTCGCTATCCGCGACTCGTGCCCAAAGATGCGGTCACGGCGGCGAGTTTGAAGAATCGCACGCTGACGAAGTTGTACAACGAGCGACCGACGTGGCTGGCAAATGCCCATCGCAAACTCGATGACGCGGTGTTTGCCGCGTACGGCTGGCCCGCCAATTTAAGCGACGACGACCTGTTAGCCAAATTGCTCGCACTCAATTTGTCGCGGGCCGGCAGTGAAGCCACCGGCGATACCGAAGAGGAGGACGAAGCGGAATGACCCAGACGTATGGGAACGGTCAAAAATCGCGGGCAATTCGGACGTACGTCGATTCCCACTCAATCGGCGAGTGGCACGACTCGCTCGGCGACGCGGAAGGCTTCGTGGCAATGGTTGCAGACGTTGGACATGCTGGCGACGGCGGCGCGGGCGGCGGGGTAGTCTTTGGCGGCAGCGGCTTTGGCGACTTTCACGCCGGCATCGCGTAACGACACCGAGAAGATCATCCACGAATCTTGCGCCTGCCGCGTCTTCGGTGGCCGCATGAGAAGCAGGTTCCCCGTCTCGGCGATCAGAAGTGCTTGCCCGCGAACGTAGCCCCACGCTTCGGCATCGACGGGGCGATCCTTGAGCGTTTTCCCGAGGCCATCCATGTTCGATTTCGCGAGGCCGACCATCAACAGCTTCGTGTCCGCAATCGCCTCGAGCCGCGGTGCCGCGTCCGTTTTCTTGGCTTGCTGCGAAGCCACCGTGCCAGCGAGCACGCATAGGCAGGTACCCGCGAAAAGCAACGCAACAACGCGAATCGTTCGGGGCATCGTTCACTCCGGTTTATCAGGCACGGCCACATGCAGGACATCGCCGATGATTTCGACAGAATAACAAGGCGTTTTTACTTTCGGGCTGTTGATCCGCGCCCCATCCGTCAGGCGAAAACACCAGGCGTGCCAAGGGCAGGTCACGGTGCCGTTCTCGACGTGCCCACCGGAAAGCGATGCCCCCGCGTGCGGGCACATGTCGTCGATGGCGTAGTATTTCCCGTCGTCGTGGAACACGGCCACATCTTTTTCGTTCAACGTCACCACGATCGATTCGCCGAGCGGAATCTCGCCGACCTTGCATACCGGGTGTAACTGCGGCACAGCGTCCCTCACTTTTACGGCTCGCGTTCATTTCCAATCGCCATCCGTAAACTATTCTACCCACACGGCGATGACTGAATTGGTAGGAGATCGAATTGCTCGAAATCGAACAGAAATTTCGCACGGACGATTGGGCGGATATGCTCGTCACCTTGAAGAACTGGGGAGCGATTGCGACCGCGAACCATCGCGAGACGGATCGCTACTTCAATGCACCCGACCGCGATTTCGCCCAAACCGACGAAGTGCTTCGGTTGCGAACCATCGGCAGTCAGTCGATTCTGACTTATAAAGGGCCGAAGCGGAGCGGGCCGATCAAGACGCGCAAGGAGATCGAACTCCCGCTCGCGGTGCATGAGTCCAGCGAGCAAGATGCGGTCGATTGGATCCTCGCGCTTGGCTTCCGCCCCGTGGCCATCGTCGGCAAGAGTCGCGCGATTTACTCGTTCGTGCGTGACCAGTTCACAGTGAATATCTGCTTCGACGAAGTCGACAACGTCGGTCGATTCGTCGAAGTCGAAGTGGTGGCGGAGGAAGCCGACGCGACAGCCGCGGCGTCGCTCGTCGCCACCGTTGCAATCGAACTCGACTTGCACACCCCCGAACCGCGTGCGTACCTGAAAATGACTTTGGAAGCAGGCCGCCCATGAGTGCGATACCGATCGCGAACAACATTCTTGCAGTGCGAAATACCATCGAAATCGCGCGCGCATCCGGGCTACGAATCGGCTGCGTGCCAACGATGGGGGCGCTCCACGATGGCCATGCGTCGTTGATTCGGGCGGCGAAAGCGGCGAGCGATTTCGTCGTGACGACCATCTTTGTGAACCCGACGCAGTTCGGCCCGAACGAAGATTTTACGAAGTATCCGCGCACGCTCGAAGCCGACTGCGAAACGTGTGCGGCCGCCGGTGCCGATTTGATTTTTGCACCGACTGCGGAGGAGATGTACCCGCCGAATGCGTTTGCGTTCGTCGATGTCGGCACGCTCGGCGATCACTTGTGTGGCCCATCGCGACCGGGGCACTTTCGCGGCGTGTGTACCATCGTCATGAAGCTGTTTCAAATCGTGCAACCCGATGTGGCGGTGTTCGGGGCGAAGGATGCCCAACAGGCACGGATCATTCGCAAAATGATCCTCGATTTGAACGTGCCGGTGCAGATGATGATCGCGCCGACGATCCGCGAACGCGACGGGCTGGCGATGAGTTCGCGGAACCGCTATCTCTCTCCACTCGAACGCAGTGTGGCACCGGAAATCTATCGCGCGTTGTGCGAAGTGCGCGATCGGGCACTGCACGGCGAACGCGATGTCGCGCGGTTGGAATCGGCGCTACGCGGGATGCTGGAAACGATTCCCGAATCGCGACTGGATTACGCGGCCATCGTGGACGATGAAACGATGCAACCGCTCGCGCGGATCGACCGCCCGGCACTGATCGCCGTAGCCATATTCGTGGGCAAAACGCGGTTGATCGACAACGTGACGATACCTCGACCATAATCATTTAGGACGGGGGGCACATGCCCGATCCGCTCTTCGGACCCGAAATTCGCTTGATGCTCGCCGACAATGATGCGGTCGGGCTACGCTCGCTCTGCGAAGAGCTTCACCCCGCTACCATCGTTGCGGCACTCGATGAATTCACGCAGGAAGAAATCTGGTCGATCATCACCCCCGCCGACATCCGCATTCAGGCGGCGATCTTCGAGTATCTGCCGCTGCCCCGCCAGATTCTGATGATCGAAGCGGCACGCCCGCAGTTCGGTAAGTTGATTGGCAAAATGTCGCACGACGACCGCGTCGAGCTACTTCGACGCGTGCCGACGAAGGTTCGCGAATCGTTGCTTCGCCTCGTAGACGATGCCGACCGCAAAGATATTGCCACGCTCGTCGAGTTACAGGAAAACACCGTCGGCGCACTGATGACGACCGACTACGCCTGGCTGCCGCCCGGCATGACCGCCGTCGAAGCGATCGATCAACTCCGCCAACAAGCACCCGACCGCGAAACGATTTATTACATTTACGTGCTGGACGAAGCGAAGAAACGCGCCGATGTCTCACTCGCACCTCGACGGCTTCTCGGCGTCATTTCGCTCCGGGATTTGATCCTCGCGCCGCGTCATGCCATCGTTCGCGACTTGATGAGCGAGGAAGTCGTGTCGCTCAATTTCACCGATGAATCGGCGAAAGCGGGGCAGTTGCTCGCGCGATACGACTTCATCGCGGTACCCGTTATCGACGAACGTGGCGGGATGCTCGGCATCGTTACGCACGACGACGTGATCGATATCCTCACCGAGGAAGCGACCGAAGACCTCCAGCGACAAGCCGGTGTCAGTCCCATCGAAGGCAACTACATTGAAGCTCCGTTTCTAACGGTGTGGATCGGTCGCGGCAAGTGGCTCGCGCTGTTGTTCATCATGCAAACGCTGACGATAAACGCGATGGAACACTACCAAGATCAAATGGCGACGTTGGTGTTTCTGACGTTCTTTATCCCGCTCTGCAACTCCGTCGTCGGCAATGCCGGTTCGCAGGCAGCGACGCTGATTACGCGCTCGCTTTCGCTCGGGCAAGTCAAGGTTAGCGATTGGTTCCACGTGCTGCGCCGCGAAGTCTTGATGGGCATGGCACTCGCCGTGGCGCTCGGCCTGTTCGCGCTCGTACGAACGTACATTTACAGCCCCGGCGTGCCGCTCGAATTCGTCAAACCGCTCGCGGTCACCGCGAGTTTGTCAGTCGTGTGCATCTGCTTGTGGGGCACGCTGATCGGCTCGATGTTACCGTTGTTCATCAAGTGGCGTGGCGGAGACCCGGCACTGATGTCCAGTCCGTTCATCGCGACACTCAGTGATGTCTCGGGTATCGTCATCTTCTTTTCCATCGCGAAAGTCCTGTTATTCTAATTGTGACGGCTACGCAGTCGTCAACGTCGTCGATTGGGTGTTACAACCCGAATCGGGCAACGATCCCTACGCGCATTGCGACGATTTTAACGATGTGTCCGATTCGGGAACTAACAGGAACGTCGCGATGGAGAATGTAACCGCCGACGAGGTGCCGCCGCTGTGGTCTATCGCAACTGCACTCGCCGATAACATGATCGCGCTCGGCGACTGGACACTGTTCGCGTGGCACGCCATCACGGGGATATTTACGCGGCACCTGAAATTTCAGGAATTGCTGATTGCGTGCTCGAATATCGGCGTCGGCAGTATCGGCGTCGTTGCGATTACGGGGACGTTTATCGGCATGGTGCTGGCGGTACAAGCGTACGGAGAGTTCCACCAGATCGGCCTGGAAACCTCGCTCGGTGCGGTGATTCACATGTCCGTGGTGCGCGAACTCGGCCCCGTTCTGACCGCCGTGATGCTCGCCGGGCGCGTCGGAAGCGCGATGGCCGCACAACTCGGAACGATGCGCGTCACCGAGCAAATCGATGCCCTCACTTGCCTCGGCGTCGATCCCGTTCGCTACCTCGTTTCCACCCGGTTCCTCGCGGCGGTGATGGTAATTCCGATCCTCACCATCTTCGCGGACATCATGGGGCTGCTCGGCAGTTCGTTCATCTGCCTCAAGGTTTACGGCATCGACGCGTACCATTATTGGGAACATACTCGCGCCTACGTCGGTCTGTGGGATGTCTTCATCGGCTTGACGAAATCGATGCTGTTCGGCGGCGCGATCGCACTCATCGCCTGCCATCGCGGCTTCCACTGTGCCCCCGGTGCAGAAGGTGTCGGCAAGGCTGCCACCGAGGCATTCGTCATCTCGTTCGTGGTGATTCTGGCACTCGATTTCCTACTCGCGATGTTGACGATTACCATCCAACACTGGATCTGGCCCGTCGCCGCAACGAGTGCGATTTAACATGACCGAGCCACCCGAAGCCGCGCTGATCCGCATTCGTGCCGCCACCGTTCGGTTCGGTACGCAGGTTGTGTTACGCGATCTCAGCCTCGACATTCACCGCGGCGAAACGGTGGCCGTTATCGGAGAGAGCGGTTGCGGGAAAACCTGCCTGCTGAAGATGATCGTCGGGTTACTGATACCGAACGAGGGCGAGATCGAAATCGATGGAAAATCGCTGAAAACGATGGCGAATCGCGATCTGACGGCGCTGCGGCTGCGGGTCGGTTATTTGTTCCAGAGCGCGGCACTATTCGACAGTATCAACGTCTTCGGCAACATCGCGTTCGGCCTGCGTGCGAAGGGCGGACTGACCGAAAGCGAGATCGCCGACCGCGTCCGGATGCGGCTCGGTGACGTGGGGCTGTCAGCGAATGTCGAGACGAAAATGCCTGCGGAGCTTTCCGGAGGGATGCGGAAGCGAGTGGGCTTAGCGCGGGCACTCGCGATCGACCCCGACGTGATGCTTTACGACGAGCCGACGACGGGACTCGACCCGATCATGACCGAGACGATTAACGATCTGATTTTGCAAGCGAGGAAACGCCGCGCGATGACGAGCATCGTCGTCACGCACGAACTGCGCACGGTGTTCAAAGTGGCAAACCGCGTCGTGATGTTATCGCCACTGAGCCGCCTGACCGACGGTGGCACGCAGATCATTTACGATGGAACGCCTGCGGGTTTGAAACTCGCGGCCGACCCGAAAGTGCGCGAGTTTGTCGAAGGCTATCTGACCGCATCATGAGTAGGAGTTTGCCATGGCGGATCGAAAGACGAAACTGCGTTTGGGTGCGTTCGTCGCGCTCGGCATCGCCGGGTTCACCGGGCTGACGTTCCTGTTCGGCGGTGCCCCAAAATTGTTCTCGAACCGCGCCACGTACGTCGTCCTGTTCAGCGAAGCGCCGGGGCTGGCACCCGGCACGCCCGTGCGAAAATCGGGCGTGCGCATCGGCGAAGTGACGGCGATCGAGCTCGACGAACAGACCGCACAAGTCCGCGTGACGATCCAGGTCGAGAAGAAATACTTGCCACGACAAAACGAAGAAGCGACTATTTCGCGTGGGCTTCTCAATGGCGATACGACGCTCGATTTCGTTCCGAAACAAGGAGCAGACGGGCAGTTGATTTCGATTCGCGGCGAGTCGTATCCGCCCGATATGGAGATCGCCGGGCAGACGCCGATCAATCCGAACACGCTCGTGCGCCAGGCATCGGGGGCATTGCCGTCGGCGCAAGAATCGATGGCGCGGGTACTCGCTACGGTCCAGCGTTTCGAGCAATCGGTACCGAAAATCGAGAAAGCGTTCGAGGAAATCGCGGGCCTCGCACGTAGCGGGCGGGAACTCGTACCGGAGTTGCGCCGCACCAACGACAAAGTCCAGGGTCTGCTCGCATTCGCCGACGTGCCCGGCGCGGCACCCGGTACCGAGGCCGCCACTTTGAAGGCCACGCTCGCCGACGTTCGCGATTTTATCAAGACAGCCAAGCCACTGATCGAAGACATTCGCAAGGTCGTTAAGGACAACGAGCAAGATGTCGGCGCGACCGTGAAAGCGATTCGCAAGACCGTCGATAACGCGAACGAGTTACTTAACGACGACAATAAAAAAGCGTTCGGCGCGACGCTGAAGAACGTCCAAACGGCCACGGACGATGTCACGAAAGTCATTCGGCTCGCGGCGATCATACTCGATCAAGGCGAGAAATCGCTGAAGGAAATCAACGCGCGACTGGCGCAAGCGGAGGGTTTATTCAAGTCGGCGGAGGGTACGCTCAAGGCGGCCGAGGGAACGTTCAAGAGTGCCGAAGGGGCGGTGAAGAACATCGAGATGGCAACCAAGCCGCTCGCGGAAAACGCGGATCAGATCATCAAGAACGTGAACATTACCGCCGACCAACTCTCGAAAACGCTTGCAGAAGTGCGGGAAACGCTCCGCGCGGTCAATCGTGCCGATGGCACATTGCAGAAAGTGTTGACCGATCCCGCACTCTACAACAGCCTGAACGACTCGGCGGCATCGTTGACGCGGACGCTGTTGCGGGCGGAAAAGATCGCCCAAGATTTGCAGGTGTTCGCGGACAAAGTGGCACGGCGTCCCGAAGTCATCGGCGTGGGCGGCGCGGTCCGACCGAGTGCCGGTTTGAAGGAATCGCCTAACGCCCCGCTACAAGTCCAACCGTTCGCCCCGCTCCCGCCGAACAGCGTCGGCCCCGTCGTACCGAGTTACCGCCAACCGCTCCCGCCGCTCGTTCCACGAACGAATTCAGACCTACCGCCGAAGTAGTGACAGCCCACTGTCATGGCTTGTCGAACGTGGCTTCGTCGATCGCGACGGGGAACTCGTACTCCACCGTCGCCCAGTTGCATTTGAAGCGCGGCCCGCCGGAAAATTCGATGCGGTGCGGTAACACGACGCCGTTCACGGGGCGATGATCGCCGAGCGTCAACATCCGCGTGACGGTCTGTCCATCGTCCTTCGCTTCAAAAGCGATCTGCGTAATCCAGTTCGTTTTACTGTCGGCGTGCAAGATCACCGGCGGTTGATCGGCGTACCAGAATCGCAGGATCGTCTCCGAATTGACTTTGTCCGAAGGCACCCGTGCGATGCGGATATTGTCCGCGATCAGCGGAACGAGTGAGGCGATCCACTCCGCACGCACATCGGGTAACATGCTATCGAGTTCAAATGGCAGAATTGGAATACGTTGGCCGGCTCCAATGTCCGATCGATTCTGCCAACCGGTGTCGTTGCGGAACGAGAATGCATGGACGATTTTGTCGGGAATCGTGTGTAGATAATTCGCGCGATACAGCGTCGGCCACGACGCGACGACGTCCATCTCCAACGGGCTACGGAAGTCGCCGACGATCCGCTCGCCCTTGCGATGCTGCTTGTGTTTGCGCAATTGCTCGATGCGGCTCGGCTGGTTGTTCGTATGCGCGAGTACGATTTTGTCGAACAATTCTCGCGTGGCTGCATCGGTAGTTTCGGGTTTTTCGCCCGCGACTTTGAGCGTGGAAATGCTCGGTGACTCGTCGATCGGCGTGCCGAATTCTTGCGGTTTCGTCGCATCGCCGCAACCGGTGAATGCCGTTAGTAATAGAAGAATCAATAACCGTAACATCGTCTCGCTCCGCATGACATCGCGTTGTCAGTTAAGAAGGTAGCACCTTCAACAGGTTGATCATTTCGATAGCAGTTACGGCGGCTTCGTAGCCCTTGTTACCGGCTTTCGCCCCGGCACGATGGATCGCCTGGTCGAGTGTATCGCACGTCAGCACGCCATAAATAATTGGTACGCCGAGGGCGATACTCGCGTTCGCGATGCCACTCGTGGCGGCCCCGGCGACGTGATCGTAGTGATCGGTTTCGCCGCGAATGACGCAGCCGAGACAGATAATCGCTGCGTACGTTTTCGACTTGGCGATCGCGTGTGCGACGAGCGGAATTTCAAACGCACCGGGTACGCGGACGATGTCGATGCGGTCGGCCGGCACGCCGTGCCGCGCGAGTGCATCGGTGGCACCGGCGATCAGTGGATCGACGATGAAGCCGTTGAAGCGGGCCGCGACGATCGCAAACCGGCCACTCGGCGTCGACAAATTACCTTCGTAAAGCATTGGATTTCATGGGTGAGAATGAGTTTCTAGTGGACGCTCTTCAAAAACTCGGCGTTCGTTTTATGCTTCGCCAACTGCTTGAGTAACAACTCCATCGCCTCGACGGGGTGCATGTCGGCGAGCACCTTATGCAGCATATGGACCGTGCGAAGTTCTTCCGGATCGCGGAGCAATTCTTCCTTTCGCGTGCCCGATCGATTGACGTCGACCGCCGGGTACACTCGCCTCTCCACCAGTCGTCGATCGAGGTGCAGTTCCATGTTACCGGTACCTTTGAATTCTTCAAAAATCACATCGTCCATCTTCGAGCCAGTCTCGATGAGCGCCGTCGCAATGATCGTCAGGCTGCCGCCTTCTTCGATGTTGCGCGCGGCCCCGAAGAACCGCTTCGGCTTCAGCAGTGCCGTGGCATCGAGGCCACCCGAAAGGATCTTCCCCGAACCCGTTTCGACGGTGTTATAGGCACGACCGAGCCGCGTAATCGAGTCGAGAAAGATCACGACATCGGTGCCGTACTCGACGAGGCGTCGCGCTTTTTCGATGACCATTTCCGCAACGACTTTGTGCCGTTCGGGCGATTCGTCGAACGTCGAACTGACGACCTCGACCTTCGGCCCCTTCACCGTGCGAATCATCTCCGTGACTTCTTCCGGGCGCTCGTCGATGAGCAAAACGATCACGTAACATTCGGGGTGATTCTCGATAATCGCGTTCGCCATCTTCTGCAAAAGTACGGTTTTCCCAGTCCGTGGCGGCGCGACGATCAGCCCGCGCTGACCTTTCCCGATCGGCGAAATGAGGTCGATGGTACGCAAGTTGAGGTCGTCTTTTCCACACTCGAGCCGCAGTCGCTCGTTCGGGTGCGTCGCAGTCAGGTCGGAGAAAACGGCCTTCTGCGAAAGCATTTCCGGATCTTGGTAGTTGATCGCTTCGACGCGCAGCAGCGCGAAGTATCGCTCGTTTTCTTTGGGCGGGCGGATCTGCCCGCAGACGATGGCACCCGTTCGCAACCCGAAGCGCCGGATCTGGCTCGGCGAAATATAAATGTCGTCGGGGCAAGGCAGGTAGTTGTAATCGGGGCTGCGTAAAAAGCCGAAACCGTCGGGTAGAATTTCGAGCGTGCCTTCGCCGAACATCAGGCCGTTCTGCTTGACTCGCTCCTTCAAAATGCGAAAAATGATGTCTTGCTTCTTCATCCCCATCCACTCGTCGCGGGGGATTTTATCGACGGCTGCGGCCACTTGTAACTGCGTCAGCGTCATCTGTTGCAATTGCGTGATGTACGTGCTGCCGCGTTTGATCTCCTCGTATCGGCTGTTCGTTTCGGCATCGAAACCCTTCTCGTTCGGGTCGATGTGCGGAATCGTCGACACCGGCGTAGGAGATACCTTCGGCTGATCGATCTCTTCGACGATGCCTGCACTGAAGCCGTTTTCGCGCGCAGATTCAATAGCGTCCATTCGTGTCGGCGTCGCTTCATCAATGATGTCTGCCATCGAATCCTCAAATCGAGATCGGCGTTTCGCACCGGATGTTCCAGCGTTCCAAACATTCGACCAACTGTTTTCGCAACGCACTCGGCGTCCCGTCGTTGACCGCAATCGCATCGGCACGACGACGCTTTTCGTCGAGCGGCATCTGGGCGGCTTCGCGTGCAGTGAATTCACTTTCGGACCAACGGCTCCGGATCGCTAATCGTTCGTAACGCAGTGGTCGCGGGGCATCGACGAATAGCAGGTGGTCGTAAATTTCCGTCCAGCCCGCTTCGAGTAACACCGCCGCATCGAGCACTGCAAATCGAAATTTCGGGTCGCTCTCGGCCGTTGCCAGTTCCTCACGCACTCGCTGCTCGATGTACGGATAGACCATGTTTTCGAGTGATTTTCGCTCGTTCACATCGTGAAACACGATCTTCGCGAGTACGCGGCGATCGACCGAACCGCCGCTCGCCAGCATGCTCGGCCCCCACTTCGCTACGACGCGTTGAACGATGTCGGGTTGCTCGAGCGCTTCGTGCCCGAGTGCGTCCGCAACGATCCATGCACCGCCGCACTCGGCGAGAATTTTCGCGACCGTGCTCTTCCCGGCTCCAATCGAGCCGACGATGGCGATCACCGGTTTGGTTCGCGCCGTGCTCATGGCAAGTCACCCACATCGAGCCAGTTCGGGCCGGCGGCGACATCGACTTTCAGCGGCACGTTCAGCGTCATGGCACCCACCATCTCCGCACGGACCATCGTTGCTAAACGAGATTGTTCGTCGGGCGGGACTTCAAACACGAGTTCGTCGTGAACGCTCAGCAGCATATTCGACTGGTAGCCATCGGCTTTCATTTTGCGGTGGACCGCGAGCATCGCGAGCTTCATCAGGTCTGCTGCGGAGCCTTGGATCTCCATGTTGATCGCTTCGCGTTCGGCCTGATTTCGCTGGTGATACGTCGAATGCGGTCGGATGGCCGACGGGTCGAACGTGCGTTTGCGACCGAGGATCGTCTTCACGAAACCGTTCTTGCGCGCATCGGAAAGGAGCCGATTCTGGTATTCGAGCACCTTCGGGTAACGTGTGAAATACATCTCGATGAACTGCGCCGCTTCGCGCTTCGGCATACCGAGGCGGACTGACAGCCCGGTGGCACTGATGCCGTAGATCACGCCGAAGTTCACGACCTTGGCCATGCGACGTTGTGCGCCGGACACGTTGGCCTCGGCGACGCGGAAAATCTCCGCCGCCACGATGGTGTGAATATCGTGGTCTGCCGCGAATGCCGCACAAAGCGGTTCGTCTCGGCAGAAATGCGCGAGCAATCGCAGTTCGATCTGCGAGTAATCTGCCGCCAGTATCGACCAGCAATCGGGCGGGATAAACGCCTGGCGGATCTGCTTGCCTTGGTCGGTCCGCATCGGGATGTTCTGCAAGTTCGGGTCGCTCGAACTCAATCGCCCGGTGGATGCTACCGTTTGATTGAACGACGTGTGAACGCGGCCCGTTTTCGGGTTCACCAACAGCGGCAGTGCATCGACGTACGTTCCCTTCAGCTTGGAAATCTGGCGATGTTCGATCATCTTCTTCGGCAATTCGTAGCCGAGTGCGGCGAGGCGTTCGAGCGATTCCTGATCGGTACTGGCGTCGCCCGTCGTGTCGGTTCGCTTCTTGATCGGCAATTTCATTTCGTCGTACAGCACTTCGCGAAGTTGCTTCGGCGAGGCGATGTTGAACGGCCGTTTCGCGAGCAAATAAATCTCGGCTTCGACGATCGCCAGTTGCCCGGCCATCTCGATACTGAGCTTGCCCAGCAGTTCGGAATCCAATCGCACCCCGCGAAACTCCATTTCGGCGAGCACGTCGACGAGTGGAATTTCGAGCGTGTCGTAAAGCGTACGCAGGTTCGCGGATTCGAGTTGTGGCTCGAGGATTTCCGCGAGTCGGATTGCCACGTCGGCATCTTCCCCGGCATATGCGCACACCCGTGCCGTTGGCACGTCGGCCATGCTGATCTGCTTCTTACCTTTGCCGATGAGGTCGAGAATCGGGATCGGTTCGTGGTTCAGAAACGTCCGCGAAAGTTCGTCGAGATTGTGCGTGCGTTCGCCGGCGTGGAGCAGGTAATGCGCGATCATCGTATCGCCGACCACGCCGTGAATGTCGATGCCGTGCGACCGCAGTACGAGTTGATCGTACTTGATGTTCTGATTGATTTTGCCGATGCGAACGTCTTCGAGGATCGGCTTGAGTGCCGCGATGGTCGATGCCGCTTCGAGGATCGCATCGCCTTTCGGGCCGCGAATCGGCAGGTAAAACGCTTCGCCCGCTTTCCACGAAATCGCGAAGCCGACGATGTCGCAAAGCAGCGGGTCGAGGCCCGTCGTTTCGAGGTCGATCGCGAAACGAGTCTGGCTTTGTAGAGCTTTCAGGAAGTCCGCCAGCAACGCGGGTGAATCGACGAGGCGATAGTCGCCGTGCCAGTTGTCGGGTTTCGCTTCGGGTTCTGGCAGGGCTTCTTCGCCGAATTCGATTTGGTCGAACAGTGACGGGCCGCCCTTCCACTTCGACGACTTCGGTTTGAATGGCGCAGCAACGGGCGGAGTTTCCCCGATTGCGTCGAGCAAACTGTTGTTCTTGATCGCTCCGCTCTTGGTGAGCGTCGAACGCACTTTGTTAGCGAAGCCGCGGAAGCCGAATTCCTGGTAAAGTTCGAGTAGGCGTGGGCCGTCCCAGTCGCGACGACGCCAGCCGTCCCAATCGAACGCCATTGGGACGTCGGTACGAAGTTTGACGAGTGTGCGGCTCTTTTCGAGGTTGCCGTTGGCGATCGACGCCTTCAGCGATTCCTTGACCTTCGCCCCGCCGACATCGTCGGCGTGTGCGATTAGGTTTTCGAGCGTGCCATATTGTTGCAACCACTTCGATGCGGTCTTCGGTCCGACTCCGGGAACGCCGGGGACGTTATCGACGGCGTCGCCTACGAGCGCCTGATAGTCGACGACTTGCTCGGGTGAGATGCCCCAATCGCGGATCAGCCCCTCGCGGTCCATCGTCTCGTCTTTACGCAGGTTCAGAATCGTCACGCGGTCGCGGATCAGTTGGCGGCAATCTTTGTCGCTGGTGCAAAGGTGAACTTCGTAACCGCGTTCGTCGGCGTTGGCGGCGACGGTCGCCATCACGTCGTCGGCTTCGTAACCGGGCTGCACGAGGATCGGCACGCGTAAAGCTTCGAGCACCTGATGGATCAGCGGTTCCTGCGCGATCAGTTCTTCTGGGGCCGGCGTGCGGTTCGCTTTATATTGCGGGTCGATCGCTTCGCGGAAGGTCGGGTCTTTGTGGTCGAACACGGCGAGGAGGTAATCGGCCCCATGATCGTAGAGGTTCATGATCGCGCGACTGACGCCGAAAACGGCATTCGTCGGGCGGCCATCGGGGGCGTTCATCGCCGGTATCCCGTGGAACATCTGAAAGACCATTCCGTGCGTATCTAGCAAGTAGACGCGCTCGGCGGTCGTTTTCGGCGGAATCGAGGCCACAGTGCCGCCACGGTAGGAGCTGCGATAAGAATCAGTTGGGGGTGTTCGGATCGCAGCCGAGGACCATGCTCGATTCACCAGCCCCACCGCGGGGTTCAATCATCCGACGCCTGAGACGTGGGTCGGGCGGAAGGTTGGGGAATCGAGCCAACGAAGACAATGGTAATGCGTATAAGTGTATGTTCAGCACAGAAGGGATGTCAAGGGCGGACAGGTCCAACTTGAGGAAGTCGGGTATAATCCCATTACTCGATATTCCCCGAACGACCGACCGATTCCCCAGACGTTTCCGCTGCGTTGTGCTCATTTGGGTTGACCGCACTGCCCGTGCGTTTAGACTCATGTTATCGGGATGCAGCGAATGACATCCACCGAAACACCGTTGGTCACTCACCAAACAGAGGTTCGACATGGCCAAACCGACCGGCGAAACGAGCATGCCCCTGCTCATCAGCACGATTGTCTTCGTGCTGGCCACGCTCGTATTGGGGTACCTCAGCTACACGTTTAACGAAAACGTTTCCCTCGCGCGGGCGGCGCAAGTCAAGGCAGAGCAGGATAAGAAGAGTTCGGATGAACTGCTCGAGAAGGAAAAAGAAAAGAGCATGCTCTACCGGTTCGCCGTGGGCATCAACTCGCCGGAAGATAACGACAGACTCGCGAGTGGCATTCGCTTCCCTGCGGACCTCGCGACCAACCAAGCGGCCATCGCCGATACGATCACCAAACGTGCGAACACGGCGTTGACCGCAGAAGTGAACAACGCTCAAGGCGGCGCGCTCAACGCACTTCGCGTGACTGATTTCTTCAATTGGCCACCCGCAACGGCTGGTGGCACCGTACAACGTCCCGAGACGAACGTCCTCGATGCCGCCGTGAAGAAAGCCTCGCAGAAGGAACTCGCCGAACGCCGCGTGAAGATCGAGCAAGAGGGACTCGTCCAAGCGAAAAATTCGCTTCAGAAGAGTAGCGCAGCCCTCGATACTGCCGTCGCGAAGTTCACCCAACTCAGCGATAAGTTCCCGAACGAGGTGAAAGCCGAGGTCAAGAAAGCGACCGACCAATTCGAGGCGTTCAAGAACGACTTTATCGCGAAATCCGGCGAATATCGCAACGATAAAAACGCACTTTCCGAAGCGAAAGCCGACTTGACTGCGGAAGTGAATCGACAGAATAGCCGCATTATCACGCAGAAGAACACGATCGATAATGCACTCGCACTGGAAGACGACCGCATCGACCCGTTCCAATACGACAAGCCGCAGTTCAAGGTGATTCGCCGTACCGATAAACTGATCGACATCGACATCGGCACCGCCTCGAACCTCCGCGTCGGTCAGACGTTCAGCATCTTCCCATCGGACACGCCGACGCGCGGCTTCCAGCCACGGATGCGTAAGGTGCGAGACTTCGGTGGCAAAGAAGTTTTCAAAGCCGTACCGAAGGGCAAAGTCGAAGTCATCGAGATTCTCGGTGCAACACTCAGCCAGTGCCGTATCACCGAGGAAGACTCCGAAATCCGCGACCGCATCCTGGCGGGTGACCTCGGCTATAACTCGATTTGGCGGAACGGCGTCTCCGAACACATCGTCCTTTTCGGGATCTTCGACCTCGACGGCGACGGCAAAGACGACATCCAAACGCTCGTTCGCGATTTGAGGAGAGCAGGAGTGACGGTCGATGGTTACTACGATCTCGGCAAGATGGCCTGGGTCGGCGAAATGACGAGTCAAACCGCGTTCGCCGTCGAAGGTTACTATCCAACAGTGAGTGTCGCCGACGGTAACAAGGACGGCAAACTGAAGATCATCAACGCGATCGGTGCCGCGAAAACCAAGGCAAAGAACGAAGGCGTGCGGATCATTCGCCCACGCGACTTCTTCCCACGCATCGGCTACAACGCGAAACTCGACGTGACCGAAGATTCGATCAATCAGGCCGCAACGGGTTACATTCGTTCGGTGTCTGCAACCGAAGGTACCGACCCTGCACAGGCTGCTCCTGCCCCCGAGCCTAAGAAAAACTAGTTTTTCGCGTGGGATTCTCAAACGAGCGGACCTTCGGGTCCGCTCGTTTCGTTGGGACTGGTCCCAAGCCGGGTTGCAATTTTTCCCAAAACGACCATCGGAACTTTGGTTCTGGCGTGATTCCAGACCATCAAAATCGGACGTAAGTTGTTGCTGTGTTAGGTTGGTTCCGAAATTCGGGAATGAGTCCACGGATGGGTGGGTGGGTAGAGGCTGGACTCAATTTCGATCGGCGTCTCCGTCTCCAACGCGATTGCGGCGAGGTAGCCGACGTGTGGCTCCCACGTTGCCAGCGACCATTTCAACGGCACTTCCGGCAATTCATCGAACTGAATCGCTCGCGGTGGGCGCGTCGGATCGAGTTCCACGACGCAACGATCGACGTGTTGTAGCCCCGTCCCGACGGCTTTCATCAAGGCTTCTTTGCAAGTCCAAGCACGGAAGAATCCTCGACTGCGTTGCGGTTCGATGAGGTTGCGATACGTCTCCTTTTCTTCGCGACCGAAGAAGCGTTCGACGAGGCCGTCCATGTTGGAAACTTCGCGAAGCACTTCGATGTCGATGCCGACACGCCGAGTGGCGATGGCCACGAGTGCGAAATTTCCCGAGTGCGTCACGTTGAAGTGAATCGCACGATCGTTCGCCAAAATCGGTTTGCCGTTCGCACCAATCTGGAAGCGAACTTCGTGAGGTGCGATACGGAGGTAGTCTGCGAGGATGACGCGAAGTGCAGCCCGGCAGATCGCGAATTGTCGCTTCGGCTCGTCGATGCGATAACGCTCAACTCGTTCGCATTCATCGACGGACAGCCGTTCGCACGCCTCTGCCAAAGTCAGCAAACAGTCGTCGAACGCGATGCCCCACACATCGCAACGATCGACGAGTTTGTCGCGAGGAGTCGCATTCCAATCGTATGGCGCATACCGAACGATCATGGCTGTGCTGGCTTCCGCGTTCGGCTCCAAAGAATTAACAATGCCAACAACCCGATGATCGGCGCAAGGCCTGCAATCATTAAGCCCGCTTTGTAGTTGTGCTCTTCCTTAATCCGCGCCCCGATCTCGATCTGAAAGTAGCTCGACGTGAGCCAGCCCACCGCCGCCAGACAGCCCATCAGCATACCCAAGTTTCGAGCCGGAAGTTCCTGTGTGAGCGAGTAGTAAAACGGGTGCAACCCGAGGATGCCCGCACCGGCAATCATGAGCAGTGCAACGCTGGAGACATCGGAATCGACGAACGGCACGACCGCAGCCGACGCGGTGAGGCAGGTAAACAACACATATCCGAGCATTCGCGAACCGTGTAAACCGTACCGGATCGATAGCGCACGGACGAACGCACCCGCCAGAATGCAGCCGATGTCTGCTGCGATGAAGTACCCCGATACGCAAAACTGCATCGATCGCGGCGGAAACCCACGATAGTCTTGCAAGTACAACGGTAGCCAGGCGCGAAGGAACTGCCAACTCACTGTCAGTGTCGTGACGACGACAGCCAAGGCGATCAATCGTCGGACGAGCAACCCGCGGTTTGGCACCTGCGATTCGTGCGTGATGGCGGTGTCGATTGGCAATGCCGAATGTAAGACGCCACGCGGGATCAGCCAGAACCAGAGCGGAATCCAACAGAAGCCGACGACGCCGATCGAGCAGAATGCAAATTGCCACGAAAGGCCGGCCTTATTGACCCACATGACGTAAAGCGGCACGAGGATCGCGCCGATTGCCGCCCCGCTTTGCAGGATGCCGTTGCCGAGTGGCCGATCTTTCGCATTCAAAATGAGCCGTGCCGTAATCAGCGCGCACGGCCAGTGCCCCGCCTCGAACAATCCGAGTATCGTCCGGCAAATCAGCAACCAGCGAAACACGGCCGTACCCGGTGGATCGCCTTCATTTTCCAGTAGTTCCTTCACCCACGGTTCGCTCGCTGCGGACGCGGCCACGCCCATCAACGACCATCCGGCCAACACGATCGGGTACAAGATTCGCGGTCCGACGCGATCCGCAAGCCAGCCAAACGCAATCGAACCGAAAGCAAATGCGAACCCGAAACAGCCTTCGAGGTAGCCGATGCGACTTTCATCGAGAGCGTAGTTGTTCTTCAGTTCGGGGAGCGTAAGTGCGAGTACCTGACGGTCCATGTAATTGAGCAAGGTGGCGAGGAACAAGATGCCGCAAACGTACCACTTCCACATGAATGAACTCGCGCTGAATGATGTTGAAAACCGAACAGGTTATGCATCCCAGGTGCTGCCGTTCCAGTCGATCACGCGCTCGAGTAGCGACGATACGCCGTGCGCGAACGTCGCGAACAGGGCTTCGCCTTTTTCGGCGCTGGCGTCGGCGGGGCTGCCGATGTGGCCGGGCTTGCTGCGGTCGGGCATCGTCCATGCGCGGTAGCCGGGGGCGAACCCGCGACCGAAGGGCACTTCCGGTACATCGCGGATATTGCCGACTACGAGGTGCGGTGCGAGGTGCAGAATCATCGATGTTTCCCACTCGCACGCATGACCCATCTGATTCTGCGTCAGTTCGGTCATCGCGGCCGACGGATCGGCGGCGTCCCAATAGGTCAGCGTCAACAGCAGGAGATCTTTGCGTTCGCGATGCTTTTGGCGAAGCTCGAATAAGGCTTGCTGGGAAGGCCCCGTGTTTCCGCCGTGGCCGTTCAGAAAGACGATGCGACGGAAGCCGTGGGCCATCGCGTTCTCGGCGAGATCGCGAATGAGATCGAGATACAATCGCGGCGAAGCGGAGAGCGTGCCGGGGAAATCGAGGTGATGGTGCGAATTCCCAAGCCACTGGAGCGGCGCGAACAGGAGTTTCCCAGCGAGCGGCGTCGTTTTGATCCGGGTGAGGATTTCGCCGAGCAGCATACTATCGGTGAAGACGGGCAGATGCCGTCCGTGTTGTTCGAGCGCCGCGATGGGAAACACGATCGGCGTGTTCTGGTCGAGTGCCGCCACGGCGGGCCAGGTCATTTCAGAAAGTTCCATCGGAGGCAACTCCTGGAGGGTCGAATGGATCGTGAGGTAGGAAGTATCTTAGTTCTACTGTATCTTCGTCCTTTCTTGCCGCAATAAATTGTGGGATAATCGTTTGCATTCACTCGCGTTTTACGGGAGATTTGCACCGCGATTGCAAGAGATATTGGACGATTGGGCACGTCGATACCGGCTCGTCGCGTTATTCGATCGTCTCTGGCACTTCGCCGCCGGCGCGGGTGGCGAGTGCGCCGAGGATCGGGTCGGCTCCGTACGTGAGGAAGCGCACCGAGCCATCGGCGAACGCGAAGTTCGCGCCGCCCTGGTGG
>JAYVQG010000397.1:0-13924 GCA_043757025.1 Limnoglobus sp. | reverse complement strand
TGGAGGATTACTTCGCAAACCGACCGACGTCGCAACTCCGACGCGGCGACCCGAAGACGCCCGCCATCTAATCCGGACAAAGCGTGGCCTGCACCCAGTAGCAAGTGCGTTTCGGTTCCTCAATTCGCCGTAACGCGAAGGCCTTAAATGAGCGGAGAGTGGAACGGAAACGAGAGTGACAACTGATCGCGATACGGGTTCGCGCCAGAAATCCTCACCCACAAATCTTGCGTTGAGTTTCGTGTGGAACGCACAGCCATCGTTCGAGTATACTAGCATTCCCACCCGCCGATTCCGTCTCCCTCCGAGGTGTTCGTTTATGCGACGATTGCTATTACTCGTTCCGTTTTTGCTCACTGTCATCGGGCTATCATCGGCCGATGTTTCCGGGCAAGACAAGAAGAAGAAAGCTTCCGCGAAGCCGCAGTCCGCCACGCCGGCCGAGACGTTTAAGGTCGCGAAAGGCTTCAAGGTCGAACTGCTGTATAGCGTGCCGAAAGAGACCGAAGGTTCGTGGGTGAACCTCTGCGTCGATCCGAAGGGTCGGCTGATTACATCGGACCAATACGGGCCGCTGTACCGGATTACGGTTCCGCCACTCGGCAGCACCGAAGGCACCAAGGTCGAACAACTCCCCGCCGACCTCGGCGATGCCCAAGGCCTTTTGTGGGCGTTCGATGCGCTGTACGTGATGGTGAACTCGCATCGCAAACTGCCGAACGGAAAGTCACTCAAACCCGCACTTTACCGCGTGACATCGTCCAAAAACGACGACGCGCTGGACAAAGTCGAGATGATCATGGAGTTCGGCGGTGCGGGTGGCGAACACGGCACGCACGCGATTCTGCCGCACCCCGATGGCAAGCGGCTGACGCTCGTTTGCGGGAATCAAACGCAGATGCCGAAGTACGACACGACGAAAGTGCCACCGATTTGGGGCGAAGATCACCTGCTGCCGCGGATGCCCGATGGTAACGGGTTCATGCGTGGTGTCATGGGGCCGGGCGGCTTCATGGTCAACGTCGATCCCGACGGTAAGAACGTCGAGCTTTTCAGCGTCGGGTTCCGCAACCAGTACGATGCGGCCTACAACCGCGATGGCGAACTCTTCAGCTACGACGCCGACATGGAATGGGACATGAATACGCCGTGGTATCGACCGACGCGGGTCTGCCACGTGACGAGCGGTAGCGAGTTCGGATGGCGAAACGGCGCGGGCAAGTATCCGGCGTATTACCCCGATAACCTGCCCGGCATTTGCAACATCGGGCCAGGCTCGCCGACGGGTGTATGCTTCGGCTACGGGGCGAAGTTTCCGTCGAAGTTTCAGAACGCCCTATTCATCTGCGATTGGAGTTACGGCAAACTGTACGCGGTTCACACCGAAGCCGAAGGCAGTGGCTACAAAGCCATCGCCGAAGAGTTCGTGACGGGCACGCCACTGGCGCTCACCGATGTCGTCATCAACCCGAAAGACGGCGCGATGTACTTCACCGTGGGTGGCCGCAAAACGCAGGGCGGGCTGTACCGCGTGACGTACACCGGCACCGAATCGACCGAACCGGTTCCCACAAAAGTGAAGCCAACGGAGAATATCCGCACGCAAGTCGAAGCGTTCCACGCGAAATCGAAAGACCCCGTTGCCGTGGAAACAGCGATCGGCGCACTGAGCAGCCCGGATCGTTTCGCACGCTTCTCCGGTCGCGTCGCTCTCGAGCACCAGGACGCGAAGGACTGGGCGAACAAAGCACTCGCGGAAACCAACCCGCAAGCAGCGATCCACGCTCTGCTGGCACTCGCTCGCGTATCGGCAGCGTGCCCAGAACACGACAAGGCGGGCAAGCACGTCGGCGATCCGAAGCTGCGCGGCCAGATTCTCGCCTCGCTCGCCAAGATCGATTTCGCGAAACTGACGCACGAACAAAAACTCGATATGGTTCGAGTGTATCACGTGTTGTTCAACCGCTTCGGGCAGCCATCGGTCGCCGAACGTAAGGCGTGGCTCGCGAAGTTCGACTCCGTCTTCCCGACCAAAAATCGCTACGTCGATGGCGAACTGCTCCAAGTTTACGTCTACCTCGAAGCCGCAAACGCCGCGACGATTGGAGCGAAACTGCTGGCGACCGCACCGACGCAAGAAGAGCAAATGGAGTACGCACGGGCACTGCGCGTGTTGAAGACCGGCTGGACGCCCGCACTGCGAATGCAGTACGCGGAGTGGTTCGTGGCCGCGAACAGCTTCCGTGGCGGAAACAGCATGAAGGGATTCATGAAGATCATGCGCGACGACTTCGAGAAGACACTCTCGCCAACGGATAAGACGGCTGTGGCGGCAACGTTGAAGAAGGCGGCCGCTGGTACCGCGATGGCCGCACTGCCACCGAAGCCGTTCGTGAAGAAGTGGACGATCGACGAACTCGCACCGAAGCTCGAAGTCGGGTTGAAGTCGGGCCGCGACTTCGAGCGTGGCCGCAAGCTCTTCAGCGAGAGTCGTTGCTTCGGTTGCCACCGCTACGACAACGATGGCTCCTCGTACGGTCCCGATCTCAGCGCGGTGTCGGGGCGGTTCGGGCCGAAAGACTTGCTCGAATCGATCCTCGATCCGAACAAGGAAATCAGCGATCAATACGCCGCCGTCGAATTTGAACTCGAAGACGGCGGCAAGCTGATCGGGCGGATCGTCAACCTCAATGATGACGGATTCTCGGTGAATACCGACATGCTCGACCCGAACGCGATGCGAACCATCAAACGCAGCAACATCGCGTCGTTCAAACTGTCGAAACAATCGATGATGCCCGCCGGGTTACTCGACGTACTGAAAGACGACGAAGTGCTGGATTTGATGGCTTACTTGCTATCGCGCGGCGACCGCAACCACACGATGTTCAAGAAGCAATTGCGATGAATCGGCGATACGGCGAAGGCGTCGTATCGCCGATTCCATTCGTACTCGTGCGAATCGTCCGAAACAATCACATCCGATGCATTCCGCGTCGTCGCCAACCCTTGCTCTTTCCCCGCTTTGAACGTATCCCGAATGAAGTTGCGTTCATTCATTGGGAGAGATTCACTTGCGAACATTAATTACGGGCGGGGCGGGCTTTATCGGCTCGCACTTGTGCGAGCGGTTCTTGGCAGAAGGGCACGATGTGATCGCGCTCGATAACTTCATCACGGGCAACCGCGAAAACGTCGAACACCTGATGTCGCACCCGAAGTTCCGCGTGTTGGTTCACGACATCAGCGAGCCGATTGTGTTCCACGAACTGATCGACAACGTGCTGCACTTTGCCAGCCCGGCGAGTCCCGTCGATTACCTGGAATTTCCGATCCAGACGATGAAAGTCGGCGCACTCGGCACGCACGTCTCACTCGGGATCGCCAAGAAGCACAAGGCCCGCTACCTACTCGCGAGTACCAGCGAAGTCTACGGCGATCCACTCGTTCACCCGCAGACCGAAGCCTATTGGGGGAACGTGAACCCGATCGGGATGCGCGGCGTTTACGACGAAGCGAAGCGCTATGCCGAGGCCCTGACACTCGCATATTATCGGCAGCACAAACTCGACGCGCACATCATTCGCATCTTCAACACGTACGGCGAACGGATGCAGCTCAACGACGGCCGCGTCGTGCCGAACTTCATCTATCAGGCGCTGCGCGGCGACCCGATGACGATCTACGGCGACGGCTCGCAGACGCGCAGCTTCTGTTACGTTACCGACCTCGTCGAAGGCATTTATCGGCTTCTGTTCAAGGATTTTCACGAGCCGGTGAACCTCGGCAACCCGGCGGAAGTGACGATCAAGGAGTTCGCGGAAGAGATTCACAAACTCGCGCACTCGAAGAGCGTGTACATCACGAAGCCCTTGCCACTGGACGACCCGAAGAAGCGGAAGCCGGACATCAGCCGCGCGATCGAGGTTCTCGGTTGGGAGCCAAAAGTCGGCCGCGAAGAAGGCCTCCGCCGCACGATGGCGTACTTTCAGGAGAAGATGCAAAAAACGGGGAAGCTGTAGGAAATGCGACAAATTCTATCGCATCTACCACTCCGTGGCGAACGAGCACAGGCAGGGCGATTACCCGATTCGTTCCACCGTCGTCCCTGCTTCCGTTGGTGTGAGGCGGTAGCCGGTGGCGAACTGGTCGGTGAAGGTTTCTTGGTGGCTGACGAGGATGATGCGTTTGAGGGCTTGCGTGCGGCGCAGTTCGTGGAGGTTTTCGGCCATCGCGCGGAGGCCGTCTTTGTCGAGGCTGCCGAAGCCTTCGTCGATGATGACCGCTTCGATCGGGCGTTGCTTTCCGCCCGCGAAGCGACCGATTGCGAGTGCCAGCGACACCGCGACGCGGAAGCGCTGGCTGCCCGAAATGAACTCGACGCCGACGGGGTTTTCGCCGACTTTGCGGATGCGTAACGCGAACGCTTTCGAGTCGCGGCCCGTTGCCTCATCGTCGACTTCGAGCGACAATTCCTGATTCGAGAGCCGTCGCAAGGTGTCGTCGGCGAGCGCGATCACTTCGGTTTCGGCTTCGCGGACGAGGTCGAGTTGAATGCCGTCTTTTCCCACTAACTTGTCGAGCGTTTCGTGAACGCCGAGTCGAACTTGGGCTTCGGCCAACTCGGTCGAGACGCGCTGATACTCGCTCGATTGCTGCACCCGGTTTTCGTGGTCGCGGAGCGATTCGCGATGGTTGGTGTCGGCGGTGGCGAGTTGATTCGCGGCTTGAGTGCGAGCCGTTTCGGCCACGTCGGATGGAATGCGATCTGCGGGAACGATGCCATCGATTTCGGTTTGAACGCGATCTTGCTCCTCGCGCCAGACTCCGCGTGTGGCATCGTCGTTGAGGAGTTGACGGTAATCGGATTCGACGGGCGTCATCCGCAGTGCCGCCAATTCCTGCACCAGAACTTGCACCTCGTACGCGGAAAGTGTCGGCCATTGCGCATCCCACGGCGGCGACAATCTTGCGGCATCGCTCGTTTGCGCACCTTGTAAAGTCGCTCGTTTCGCCATCGCTTCCGCGACTTGCGGCTCGAGTTGTTTCAGTTCGGCTTCCGCGCTTTTGCCGGTTGTTTCCTGCTGAATCGCGATCGCTTCGGCTGCGGTTTTCTCCTTCTGTGCAAGCACAAATCGTTCGCGCAGCGTTTTCTCTTGCGTCTCGAGCGCGAGTTGTTCGGCAACGAGTTCGGCGGGATTCGATGTACACCCCATCCCGGTCAAACTCGATTGCAGCGTCTGAAATTTATCGTGAAAGCGGTTGCGTTCGGTCGATTGCATCACGAACCCGGCGAGGTCCGCTTTCGCTTTCGCGTGCTTCTCTTGCGCGACACTGACAATGGCCTGTCGCTCGGTCGTTCGCGTCCGCCACGTCGTCACGTCGTTCGCCATGCGCGTGCGTTCGATCGCGGCGTGTTCGGCACTCACTTTTTGACCGCAACGCGAACAGTCGACACCGGCTTTCACATCTTGAAATTCGGTCTGTTCCGCTTCTGCGGCTTTCAGGTGCGTGCGGGCTTCGGTAAGTTGACTCTCGACGCGGCGGAACTCGCCGTCCGCGCTCGTTTCGACCTCGGTGGCAAGTAATAAACGCGCTGGCAGATCGACGGGGTAGCGACTGACTTCGCCTGCGAGTTTGTCCAAATCGACCGCTTGTTTGTGGAACGACTTCGCACGCAAAATGTCGCGCACGATCTCCGCTAGTTCGCGCTCGATACTCTCCGAAACCGCCTTGTGTTCGGCCACCTGCCCCCGCGCTTCGGCGGACGCGATCCGGGACATATCGCGACGGCTTTCGGCCTCGCTCCGTTGGCGTTCGCGATCGTCGAGTGTGTCTTGCCACGTTGCCAATTCGCGTTTGCCATCGAACAGCGATTGCAATAACGGCATGGCGGTGCCGAGTTCATCGACGCGCATTTTCTGATTGCGAATCGTCGTGGCGCGGCTCGCACGTTGGTCGGCTTGCGCCAGCAATTCCGTGAGTTCATCGAAGCGGGCGTGGCACTTCTGCCACGTCTTCGATTGCCCGACTCGCTCGATAGCCGCCGCGTGTAAAGCACTCACTTCGAGCCGCACTGTCTCGGCGCGATCCGCACGGGTTTGGCTTGCAGCTAAGTCTTCTGGCGTAACAGCGACTAAATTCGCGAACCGCGTTTTCAAGCTGGCGACTGTGCTGCGGACGGCCGAAGTGGCGGTCTTCACGCGATCCGAAAGGGCCTCGTAATGCTCGAAGCCGATGATGCCTTTGAGGATCTTCAGGCGATCCTCTTTCGACGATGAAAGCAGTTTGTCCGCCTCGCCCTGCTTCAACAATACCGATGACGTGAACGAATCGTAATCCAGCCCGAGTGTGCCGACGACCCACTTGTTGAGCGTATCGCCGCTGGTGCCTTCCTTGAGCGCGATCCACTCACCGTTCGCGGATCGCTCCTCGAGTTTTTGTAATGGCCGCGTCGTCTTGCCCGCACGGCTGCGACCGCGAGTGATGCGATAGCTGTGCCCCGCGAAGTCGAACTCCAGAACGACCTGGCAACCGTCGGCTCCGTGCCGCATTAGCAAGTCTTGCTTCTGGCGGCTGCCGCTGCCGCGATGGCACTCGAACAGCGCGTAGGTGATCCCGTCGAACACGGCGGATTTCCCGCAGCCGTTCGGCCCGGTAATCACCCAGAGTGCTTCATCGTTTCCGGTAAAATCGAATGTGACCGCCGGGATGGCGAAGCTGAGGAAATTTTCCAACACGACACGCTTCGGGATCATGGCTGTACCTCTGTGTTGCTGAGGAATGTTTCGGCGAGCGCCAACAGTGCGGCGTCGTTCGGGTGCTTGGCTTTCAGGTAATTTCGTACGGTCGTGCGGTAATCGGCATCGCTGCGAATGCTCGATCGCGGTGTGCCGGCATCGCTGGTTTCGGCTCGTGCGAAGACGATTTCGGCATAGCATGGGAACATCTTTTTTAGTCGTTGCATCACTTCGTCGCGGCTCGGGCCACCGGCTTCGAGAGTGACATTTATCTTGACAATCGCCGTCGCACGATCCGGGTACTTCGCGGACAGGCCGTCGATTTCGGCGGTGTTTGCGATGGCGATCACGTGCATCGGCGTCGGCGGAATCGGCACCCATTCGGGTACGGTGCGGCACTCCGGCCCGTACTGTTTACCGACGTTCAGCGCGATGACGCCACGGTCGTCGTTGCGTTCGCCGAAGTCGAGGCGATCGAGCGGGCCGGGGTAGCGGACGTGGTCGAGGCCGCCGAGCGATTGCGGTTTGTGGATGTGCCCGAGCGCGACGTAGGCCCAGTGGCTCGGGATGAAATCGGCCCCGAACAGCACGTCGTCCGTCTCGCTGATTTTGTATAGCGAGTGCGTTTCCGAGCCACGTACGTGCAAGTGTGCTACCAGTACGCTCGGCAGCGTTTTGTCGAAGCCGGGCTTGTCGGTGGCCTTCTGCACCCACGAACCGACGCGCTCGGTCGTCGTGCGGTTTCGTTCTTCGGTGCTTTTGAAAGCATCGCTGGCTTCGGCGTAACGGTGCGGGTAGGGGTATGGCACCAGCACGAATTGCACCTTCTCGCCGCCGCCTTCCAGCACCGCGATTCCCGGCCCGTTTTGCAAATACATCCGCCCCGGTGACAACGGCTTGACACCACCCGACGGTACCGCCGCGAGCAACATCCCCGCACGGATGAACTCGATGTGCTTGTCCTTGTCGTGGTTACCCGTAATGGCGAGAATCGTGCCGCCACGCTGGAAAAACGGGCGATACACCTTCTGGATATGCTCGAGTTCGCGCGTCATATCCTCGGCACTCACCGATGCGTGATCGGAGAACAAATCGCCCGCAATCACGAGTACATCGACTTCACGTTCTTCGCAAATGCGTGCAACCTCCACGACGCGACGGCGCAAATCGTCCGTGCGATCCAGCCGGTGCAAATGGTCGCCGAGATGCCAATCGGCGGTGTGGATGATCTTCATTTGGTGTCCTGTGTGTATGGTCGTGAATGCTCAATACACCCAGGGGTACGACGTATGACGTCTAACCCTGGGCTATCCGATGCAACCCCGTTGGGGTAAGAATCTACTATGCATTTACCCCAACGGGGTTCGATCTTTTAGCCCAGGGTTAGACGCTTCGTCGTACCCCTGGGACGTGACTTCGTCGTATCCCCGGTTAATCTAAAACGCCGCTTCCACGTTCTCTTCCCATGCCACTTTCGTTGCCGCGACATCGCCGGTGCCGATGGCGTGTTCCTTTTTCAGTGCGAACGGCGGGAACGGGATTTTTGCCAACATTGGCTCGCGGAAGTTCGGTTGCACCAGTAGTTTCTCGTCGGCTTGGAGTTGCGCGGCGGTGCTGCGTGCGGAGCGGTCGAGCGCTTTCCAGACTTCGGAACCGAGTTCGAGCGTGTCGCTGCGGCCGATGGCTTTGATCGCGCAGTTCGCAATCACGCGCTGCGCGACGAGGCTCGCCTGTTGCTGCGCACCGAGCAGAATCACGCCTTGCGAGCGCATCTCGGAAGCGACGGTTTCGATGATCTGCGTGATCGGGTCGGAACTGTTTCGCGGCGCGAATCGGTTTAGTTCATCGAGCATGACCACGAAGCGCAGGCCGGGCGTCGGGTCTTCGGAGCGCAGCCGCACGAGTTGGTGGAACACCGCCGCGACTACGAAGCGTTGCAACCCCGGCGTCATTCGCAAGCTGAACAAGTCGATGACCGTCGGCCCCGCTTGTTCGCCGTTCGTCAGCACGATCGGGTGGCCCTGATTGTCGTTCAGCCGCAACACCCCGCCGCCCTGTCGCAAAATGAACTTCAGGTGGCGATAGACTTTACCTTGCGTCGCCTTCGCGAAGTCTTTTTTGGTAACTGATTCGAGTTCTTTGTATTTCTTCAGCAATTCTTGGAACGTCTGCGGAACATCGCCGCCAGTTGCAAGCTTCGGCCCGCTTGGCGTGTCGTTCGTCAGGAACTCCGCCAGCTCATCGACCAGGCCGCCGAAGTTCGGTTCGTACACCGCATCGTCGGCGAACAGGAACTTGAACAATCCCTGCTCGATGACTTGCGAGAGCGACCAACTGTACGGCTTCACGGCCCCGTCGGTGCGGCCGACGTTCGTGGGTGTCGTCTTGTCTTTCTCTTGCGGGGAGAGGAACTTCACGTCGCGAAACGGCAACGGTTTTTCGACGCCGAGCTTCTTCCAGTCGTCGAGGTACTCGGCTTCCTTGTCGCGATATTTCTTGTTCCAGTTGTCGATAAAAAACAGGTCGTAGTTTTTGACGTTGAAAACGATCGGCGCGATTTGCAAGCGGTTCTTGTCGCTCGGCATACTTAGTTTTTGCCGTTCGGCTTCGCGCAGCAACATCCACAACACGTGCAGCAGGAAGCTCGATTTCGCCCCGAGGCCCGCGATGCCGTTGACGTTCATGTGCCCGCCGTTTTCGCCGAGCAAATAATCGAGATCGAGCGTCGCCTTACCCGCGTAATCGGTGCCGCCGTTCTTCAGCAAGCCGACGTCGATCGGGTTCTCGACGCGATCGACGCCGTAACCCTGCGATGCCTCTTTTGCACTGGCCAGATAGACTTCGCACTCTTCGGTCGGCGGCGTATACGCGACGGGATCGGTGCGCAGCACGGAGGCTTTTGCGTACGTCACGCCTTCGCTGTCGAACGGCGGATGCGAGCCGCGACCGCCGTCGTAGCGGTCCGATTCTTCGCTCACGTCTTTCTGGCGACTGCGGCGATACACCTCTTGCACCACGGCGATGAACGTGACGCTACGCGGGCCGATCGTGCTCTGCGTTTTGACGATCTGCGTGCGCTCGACGGTCTTGTCGCGGTGAACCCAGAAGTAGAATTCGCCCGTCGTCGATTCCTGATCCGGGGGTGCCGACACGCGGCCAATGGGTTCGCGGATGTCTTCGGTCACAGTTCGCCTCCGCGAAAGAATCCTGCCGTGCGGTACAGCCGATTGACCAGTACCGGGAACGGGGTAAAGAGCGGTTTGAGAGCGTCTTCAGCGCGCACGATCGGCTCGAGCGAAACAGGCATGCGAGCGTAACTACTCGTGCGGCAACGCGCATCGATCAGCCAACGCGACAGACGATCGACGAACGGGAAGGCTTGCGGGAATTTCTCCGCGAACTGGTCCCACGGTATCTCGACCCGCACGTAGCCCCAGTTCGGCGCGAGTTGCGAGCCACCGGAGAGTTTGAGGAACCACGTCGCCACGGAAATGCGGCCTTCGTTTTTGCCGTCGCTGCCGACGATCTTGAACACGGGTGTGCGCTGTCCGGGGCGAAGCGTCGAGAGCGTTCGCCAACCTTCATCGTGCAAGTACGCGGCGGCTTGTCGCTTCGCGATGCCGATGAGTAACGGCGAACCGGCGGGCGGATTTCCCGTCACGCGGCTCAGCGGCCCATCGACGAGCGTCGGCACTTCACGATTTACGGCGAGTGCGAGGCGTTCGAGGTTGGCCATCTCTTGCACGGCCCGCACTCGCGCTTGCGAACGCATCACTTCGTAATCGAACGGGCTGTACTGCGCGAGGTCTGGCAGGTTGGCGGGGAGAACGCGAAGTTGCAATTCGGGCTTGTTGGCAAGGTCGATTGCGAACGATTCGACATCCTCCCACGGGAACGGATCGACGACGAAACTGAGCACGCGATCCACGGCGACGAACTCGCGCTCGAAGCCGCGGCCGACGCTACGTAGTGCGACCGCACCGACTTCGGAGAGCATCAGCGGGATCGGCCAACCGCGTTCGGTCCGCACGCACAACACGGGCAGCCCCGTATGCGAGCCGTCGATAAAGCGCACGGGAAACTCGCCATCGCGGGCCGGCGCTTCGGGGACGATGATCGGCTTCCACGCGGCTTCGGGAAATTCGATCGTGCGATCCACGGTCGATTTTTTGTCGTCGTCGGCATCGTCGGGGTCGAGCGGCACGTTCGGTTGCGGTGGCGTGTCGCCGACGGTCGATGCGCCGTACTTCTTCAGGAAATGGCTGGCGGTATCATTCGGCATCGGCGACCCCCAGGTTCTTCAAACGGTAACCGATCGCCTGCCGACTGACGAGCAGTTCGGCGGCGAGTCGATACGCGAGTACGCCGAACGGGCAGCATTTGTGCAAGCTTCGCAGTTCGTCGGCGCGTGCCCGCACCACCGCTTCGGGCATCAGGAGTTCTGCCGCGAACCGGTTCGCTTCGCGCTCGATCTCGTCGGTCGAATCGTCGGCTTCGAGCAACGTCTCTTTCGTGTCGGCACGGAACCGACCCATCCGTTCGCGGTGCAACACCGCGTGCCCGAGTTCGTGCGCCGCCGAGAAGCGCCGCCGCGGCAACATGTCGTCGGCATTCACGAATGCCTGCCCCGATCTTCCCGCGAAATACAGGAACCCCGCGAGCGGTTCCCCCGGTGCGCCGAACGGCTCGACGGTACCGCCTTCGGCGAGCAAATATTCCGTCACGCGGCCGCACGTCAGCCCCGGCAGGGCCACGTGCGAGAGATTGCCGTTTTCAAAAAATCGATTCAGCGGCACCGGCCCGCGAACCTGCGGATCGACCGGCAGTTGGTTGTCCCAGCGAAGTTTGGCGATGGCCTCGGCGATCACTTCGGCTCCTCCGGTTTGGGTGCCCGGCGTGCGGCCAACTGGTATTCATGCGCCGAGCCACGTCGCCGTTCGAGCTTCAGCGCCGCCAGTCGGAACGCCTTCCAGTATTCCGAAGGGGCCGGGCCAAACTGACTCTCCGCCCATGCGATCAACTTCGTCAGCCCGAGTTCTTCGGGGAGCAGTTCCCGCGACGCTTCCAGCGTTTGGTTCAACAGATGGGCTTCCGCAGCGAGGCAATCCGGCGGGTGCAAAAACAGTTCGCGCGCCACATCGCCAACCGTCACCGGGCCGGTCGATGGCGTAACGATCTCCGCACTTTTGAGGTGCGACTGTACGGAGTTCGCAATCGCGCGCGTCGCCGCCTCGGTTTCGCGTTCGCGATTGTCCGCATTAACGGCGGCGTGTAGTTCGTGGAGCGCATCTTCGAGTGGCTTGTCGAATGCGGCGATTTCCCAAATCCGGTCGAGTTCGGCGAAGTCTTCGCGACTCATCGCGTCGAGGTATTCTTCGGTTAGGTGATCGAGTTCGCGGTCGGTCATGATTGGCCCCCTTGGAAGGCCGCGGGTAGCAGTTGGAGGAGTTCGTTGCGAATGCGGAGCAGTTTGACTCGCACGTTCACCGTGGTGATCTCGAGCATCGCCGCGATTTCGGAATGCGGCATGTCGTCGAAGTAGCGAAGTCGCGCAAGTTGCCGATTGTTGGCACTAAGCTTGGCGAGCGCGATGCGAACCTGTTCGCTATCGGTATCGCGAATCAACCGTTGTAACACCGGCTCCGCCGTATCGATCACTTCATTTGTCAATTCGCTGTTTCGGCTTTTTCTCTGTTTCGCGAGTGCTTTCATTGCCAGAATGCGAATGAAGCCATGAATCCATGTCGCGACCGTTGCGCCGCGGTTCACGTCGAACGATGCCGATTTCGCGAGTGCGGTCGCTTGCGCTTCCGAGGCGAGATCTTCCGCCGCGAGTTCGTATTCCGTGAGGTGCAGGAATCGCAGTAAGGGCTGGAGGTAGAATCTCGCCGCTTCGAGATTCTTTTGGAGCACCGTCGGGTCGCTCAGCGCCGCCCGTACGGGGTCGGGCGCGGCGATGGTCGGTGGTGGATCGAGAACGTGAGCCATTGGGTTAGCACCGTGCGAACGGGTGGGCCATTCCTCGTTTTATTCCCACCCGACACCAGTACGTTACATAAAATGAAAACAATGGAACAAAAAAGGCGAGATACGACGTACCGCCGACGGAAAGCGGCTTGGAATTTCCAATCCGTTATCGCTTTACTCGCGTCTTCGTTTGCGGCGGCGGTGGTAGCCGCTGTTGCATCGGGAATGTGGCTTGTAACAACAAGTCGAGAGACAAAACCGCGATCGTGTGGTCTCGCTCTTTCCCTCCGTCCTTGAAGCGAACGTCCGTAAGGTTGTAACCCACTTTTTTACCATTGACGATCAAATCCGAATCGACGGTAGCCATATAGCCGAAGGAGTCTACGATCGTTTCGCCTTTACTCGGCCCATTCAATATCCAACAAACGATCCGGTCCGTCAGGGTGAGTGGGTGATTGAAATCCTCGTTGATACCAAACGCATACTTGTACTCGATACATTTGAGCAATTTGTCGCTGAGATAATGTTCTTCATCGCTCACAGCCAGCGCGTCGATGCCGAGAGACTTGAAGGTAATCGAGCGATGCCAGTATTTTTTCCACTCACTGTCGTTCGGAATACACGACGCGAAAAGCGTATAGAGCGCGCCTACGAGATGTTCTTCCCCAACCAGCGGGGCAACGAACCACTTTTCTGCGATGGCTGGCGATCCAGGGACATCGACCCGAAATTGACGCCGGTTACCCATCCCTTCTTTGAGTTCCTGATTTTTCAGTACGTACTCGTTCTCCTTGATAGCCGTCGCTTCGCGACGAATGCGATTATGCAATTCGCGTAGAACCACCCCTTTCGACTCTTTGCTGATGCGATTCAAAAAGTCGCTGATGTTTTTAATGAACTGCGACTCTTTTAATAGCGAAGTCGCACTCTGAGCCGGGAGGTTGCGGTTTGTGACGAGTTCAAATGGCCCCTCCACGAAAAAATTAAAGTGATCGACCCCTTCCGCTAGACTGTTCCAGCCGTTCATACTCGGGTGGTCCAACAACTGGTTGTATTGGCAGACGCGAATTCCTTGGCTACAGAGTATGACCCCACGCTGATTGGCAAAGCGGACACCACTTAGTACCTGTCCAAGAATTACTCCGTGAGCTTCGGATGTGGGCGGATCGTGTAGTTCCATTGCGGGCAGATCGCGTGGCGAGTGAGCTGTATCGCCG
>JAYVQG010000396.1:0-3544 GCA_043757025.1 Limnoglobus sp. | reverse complement strand
TCGCGATCACGCCGGATGAAGGTGGCGGGCCGCGTGCGGACGTTTATAGCGGTGCGATCGGCTTCCCGAAGATCGCGAGTTTCTTCGGCATCGACGATACGAGTTTCCGTGGCGGAGCGCGTTCCGCCATCGCCGACATGACCGGCGATGGCGTCGCAGACCTCATCGTGGTGGCCGGTTTCGGCGGTGGGCCACGAGTGGCGGCGTTCGATGGCAAGTCACTCAGTACCGGCGCACCCGTGAAGATCTTCGGCGACTTCTTCGCCTTCGAGCAGGCACTGCGTAACGGCATCTTCGTGACCGCTGGCGACATCAACGGCGACGGCTTCGCGGACCTCATTGCAGGCGGTGGACCCGGTGGCGGACCGCGTGTGCTGGCACTCGACGGCAAGAGTTTGCTATCGAATCAATACGTGAATCTCGCGAACTTCTTCGGCGGCGACGTCGATAGTCGCGGCGGCATTCGCGTCGCGGTGAAGAACCTCGACGGCGATACGAAAGCCGACTTGGTCGTCGGCTCGGGCAGTGGAGCCGGGTCGCGCGTGACCGGGTATCTCGGCAAGAACATCGCCGCCGACGGCACGCCCGCAGCCCAGTTCGACTTCGATTCACTCGCCGGCTTCACGGGTGGGGTGTTCGTAGGGTAGTCCAACTTTCTGGAATTAGCCGCGACGCGCAGTCTTCGTAGCGGAGCGCGTGCGCGTCACCCAGTATTTTATTTCCGGCTTACATCGATTTTGTCATGCCGTCAATTGGCCTTGAGGTGCTTGTCGAAGAATTTCACGGTCTTGTCGCGGTTTTCGGTTGCGGTGATCTGCGTGCGGAACTCTTGATCGTAGTGCCCGGCTCCCTTGAAGATCAGCAGTTCGGTTTCCATGCCCGCTTTTTTGAGGGCTTCGTGTAAGAGTTCGCTTTGCGAAAGCGGAACGAGACGATCCTTGTCGCCGTGGATGATGAGGAACGGCGCGACGACCTTGCCGATGTGCGCGATCGGGTTCGCCGCGCTGGCGACATCTTTTTTCACCCCGAGGTCGCCGCCGATCAATCGCGTGACCGCGTTCGGCGAAGCACCGGGAGGCGACAACTTCACGAGATCGGTCGGGCCGAACCAATCGCACACTGCCTGCACGCGACTGCTTTCCTTGGGGTATCCGCCGTCGCCTTCGAGTTCCTTCACGCCGTCACTCGTGCCCATCAATGCGACGAGGTGGCCACCGGCCGACGCACCCCAGACACCGATATGGTCGGCATCCAGGTTGTACTTTTTCGCATTCGCACGGAGATGTCGCACCGCCGCCTTGCAATCGTGAATTTGTGCGGGGAAGGGGGCGTGTTTGCTGAGCCGGTAATTGATCCCTGCGACTGCGAAACCCTTGCTGAGCAGCGATACCGCAGGGTTGCCCTCTTTGCTCCCGCCCTCCCAACCGCCGCCGTGAATCCAGATGATGAGCGGCAACGGCTTCTCCGATTTCGGTACGAACAGATCGAATTTCTGTCGTTCGTGTTCGCCGTAAGTCAGGTCGCGGTTGGCCGTCGTACCCGCCGGGGCCTCTTTCGGAACCTGTGCGTGAATCGTCGTGGAAATCGCCGACAAAACGATGGCAAGAGAAATGGCAAACCGGACCTTCATTTCGATGTCTCCAGATGGAAGTTTCGCGAGTGATAACATCGCGATTGTACGAAGGATTTTGAAACGTGGGGCACGTTTTTTACGTGCCCTTATCGAAGATGGCACGTAAAAAACACGCCCCACGCGAACCGTGTCTCACGTGCCGTAGGTGGCTTTCACATTTTCGGGCAGGAAGGTCGTTGCGATGGGGCCACTGGCGATGACGCGGACGTTCAGAAGGGTGACGTGGTCGAAATAGCTCGGCACGGTATGCAAGTCGTGGTGAACGACGATCGCGGTTTTGCCTTCGTTGCGCAAGCCTCGCAACAGTTCCACGATGGCCCGTTCGGTCACGACATCGACGCCCTGAAATGGCTCGTCGAGTACGTAAACTGTCGCATCTTGCACGAGCGCCCGCGCCAGAAATGCGCGCTGTTGTTGACCGCCAGAAAGTTGCCCGATCTGGCGGTTGGCCAAGTTCGATAAACCGACTTTTGCGAGTGCGACTTCGGTACCTTTTTTCTCGTTGCGACCGGGCCGACCAAACCAACCGAGTTGGCCATACGTGCCCATCATGACGAGATCGAAGACGGTAGTAGGGAAGTCCCAATCGACGCTTCCGCGTTGTGGCACGTAGGCAACGGACTTGCGGTTCCCCGCATACGGCTTGCCGTGAATGAGCACTTCGCCCGAAGCCGCACGGAGGAGGCCGAGCATCGCTTTGAGAAGTGTCGTTTTGCCCGCACCGTTCGGCCCGACGACGCCAGAAAGCACCCCGGCAGGCACCTGGAGATCGACGTCCCAAAGCGCCGGCTTGTCGCGGTAGGCCACGGTGAGATCGTGAATGTCGATGGCAGGCGTTGGCACGATGGACTTCTTAATGTATCGCAACCCAGGGGTACGACGAAACGTCTAACCCTGGGCTGTCAGATTTAACCCCGTTGGGGTAAGAACTGACTATGTACTTACCCCAACGGGGTTCGATCTTTTAGCCCAGGGTTAGACGTCTTACGTCGTACCCCTGGGCGTACCGACAGGAACGTTCTCCCCTTGCTTGCGCATCGGGCTGGCACGATCATGGCGACGGATGACCGAGCGAGCGGGCGATGATTTGCATGTTGTGCCGGATCATGCCGACGTACGTGTCGCCCGCCGTGCCCTTTTCGCCGAGTGCATCCGAGTAAAGCGAGTCGTCGCCGCCGATCAATTTCACTTGTAGGCCGTACTTTTTATTCACCGAATCGAGCACCGCTTCCAAGCCTTTCGATGGCACCGACGTTTCGCAAAATACGGCCGCAATGCGATTCTTGCCGAGCAACTCCGCAAGTGCGACGACGTCTTTCGTGCTCGTCTCGCTCGCCGTCGATACCCCTTGCAAGCCGTGAACTTCAAAGCCATATCGCGCCCCGAAGTAGCCGAAAGCATCGTGCGAAGTCACCAGCACGCGCTTCGATTTGGGGATCGCGTTGGCGATGCGTTCGAGGTCTTCGTGCGTTTTGCGAATGGCCGCAATGTAAATCGTTGCACGACTGGCGTATTCCTGGGCATGTTCGGGGTCGATGATCGCGAGTTCGTCGGCCACATTCTGCACGCAAATCAGCCACAATAACGGGTCGAACCAAACGTGCGGATCGTGTGCCCCTTCGTCGGCATGGCGCAGGTCGCTTTCGGGGATTCCTTTCGACACGGCCAACGTGCGCTGGCCGGGCCGTGGCTTCTCCAGAATCTCGGACATCTTGCCTTCGAGGTGCAAGCCATGGTGGAAGATCGCCTTCGCCACCGCCAGTTTTTGCACATCGCCCGATGTCGGCAAATACCGGTGCGGGTCGATCCCCGCACCCATCAAGCACTCGACCCGAACGCGATCCCCACCAATCGCCCGCACCGCATCCGCAAGGATCGTCGTCGTCGCGACCATCGGAATGCGCGCATCCG
>JAYVQG010000395.1:0-3560 GCA_043757025.1 Limnoglobus sp. | reverse complement strand
TATGGTCTCAGCGTCTCGCCGTTGCCGAGCGTCGGCGGGCTATCCGTGCCCGCCGTGCAATACTCGGTGGTGACGTGGGAATTCGTGCTGGGGTCGCTACTGGTGCTGGGCGCGTTTCGCCCGTTGCCGTGGATTCTGGCAATCGGCACGTTCTTCGCGTTTGCGGTGGTCAGCGGCTATCTCGGGATGATTGGGCAAGCGAATTGCGGCTGTTTCGACGCGATCAAAGCCAGCCCGTGGGCCGCATTCGCGGTCGATATCGTTGCGGTGGCGTCACTGTTATTCGCAAGGCCCAATCGTCACGAATGGCATAATTTTTACGCAAAAACAATTTTCATTTCGATTGCAAAATATGCTATTGGTTCGTCTATGGTTATCACTATTTCGATTCTTGGAATGTATCACTTTTTCGGCTCAATTGATAAAGCAGTTTCAAGGCTTCGTGGCATCCCCATTAGCAGCACAGCATACGTTGATTTTTTTACCATTTCAATACCTCCAAATGAAAACCAAAACTTAACTATTTTTTCCCTCGTTCCCAAATCGAACGTTGGCGAGTTCACACGTAGCGTTGAGATTTGGACGGACTTGGAAGAATTACGAACAATTCAATTCCGCGTGGGCTGCCGGGTAGCCGCCCTGGAATAGTGAATGTCCGCCTGGGTGTTCCTGGCGGAATCGGCGTGATGTTCTGACCGGGAGATTTCAGTATGAATCGCGTTTATGGTTTCATTTCATGGTTGAGCGGTAGTGCAGCCATCGCGGCCATGATTCTGGCGGTCTTCGTTGCCAGTGGCCGGGAATCGAAGGCTGCTGCTGGGACGACTCCGTGTGCTCCGACGGATAGGACAAGTGGTAGCAAACCGTGCTACGATGTTGCGGGCGCACAATGCAAATACAATCAAAAAGATTCGACATGTACAACAACAACAGATAACAATAACTGCACATGTGCGGCAATTTGACGAATATTACGGAAATGTCGTTCCTCAAGTGCAACGCAGGACGTGCCTAGTCTTCGTCGTGCGTTGCACTTATTTGTCGAAATGAATTCAAAGACAAATCGAAACCGACAGAGAAAATATTGTGAAAATTGCATATGCGTTTCTTGTACTTGTGTTTTCATCTACCGCATTTGCAGCCGATGATTCCAGAGAGCGATTCCAACGCGAATACAAACCGGAACCCGCTCATTTGGCAGCCATCAAACGTGGTTTGATCGGCGATGTTACAATCATCGATTATTTAGCGAATGGAGTGAGGACATTACGCGGGGAAGTAAAATTCAGTATTTGCGGATATGCCATATCGACGAATTTCAGAGAACTAAAGTATCTTGCCGGTAACGTTGATCGCGGAAAATCAAAAGTGGATATCGGTAACAAACAGTATTCAGCTACGATCGAGGAGAAGGAGAAGGACCAGTATACGATTTTGGAGATTTTTCCAAATCGAAATGAAAACATTACCAACATGTTTTATCACACTGCATCATTATACAATATCGACTCAAGTCAAACCTATACAGACATGACAATTGATCCCGGTGTCGAATTCGTTCATTACAAAGATGCGATTTGGAATAAACTGCCGGTCAAAACGATTCGCGTTCGATTTCAGAGCGCCAGTACATTTGAAAGCAACGATTACTTTTTCGATCCTGCCAGAAAATGGTTATGCATCGGAAAGCGAGAACGAACGCAATCGAAAGTCAAAGATCATATTTATCAGGAGCATATGTTCGCCTACAACGCGACGACGATCGATGGCGAATGCATACCGACGAACATCGAAATGTTTGAAGTCGATGAACAGAAATCAATTAGAAAACCGACCCGATCATCGAGTGTCGTTAATGTGAAGGCATTTTCGTTAGCCGAAGACGATTTTCATCTGACCGCATTCGGTCTACCGGAACCACCCGGTATGGCACCGATTCGTACGAATTGGGGCTATTTGCCTTGGATAGTACTGTCGATCCCGGTTCTTCTGTCCTCGTATTTCCTTTTCGCGTGGTTGCGTCGTCGGTCGACAAGAGCGATGGCGTTGCGAACACCCACCGGCACGGCGGGTCTGTAGCGGAGTGCGGCTTCCGCACCATCGTGCTGAGTGTGAAGGGTGTGGCGACGGTTGCCATACAGAAATGACAGGATTAAAACGATTTTACAGGGTTTATGGAGAAGAAAGAAACAATGTTAATTTCTTTTCAATTTTACAAACTTTGTAAATCCTGTAGATCCTGTATCCTGTCTGGATTTTGGATTTTATGTATTGGAATTACACTTTGCACACGACACGGGAAGGATCAGTGGGCTTACACCCACCGCTCGCCATGAATAAAAATACACATCGTGGCTTCACTCTCATTGAACTTTTGGTTGTGATTGCCATCATTGGCATTCTGATTGGCCTCACACTTTCGGCTGTACAGAATGTGCGTGGGGCGGCGGCGCGGTTGGATTGCCAGAATCGCATGAAGCAACTCGCGCTGGCACTACACAATTATCACGATAGCAAAGGGACATTGCCGCCGGGGCATCGTACGTTTCTGCACCCGGATCGGCTGGCGTATACCGGTTGGACGCTGTCGATCTTGCCCGAACTCGAGCAATCGGGCCTCGATAGCTTGGCACGAAACGCCTTTCGCACGATCCCGATCCCGTTCGTCGATCCGCCGCACACGCCATTCAGTACGGTCGTGCCCGCGTTCATTTGCCCGTCGGATAGTCGCACGCGCAGCACGCAGATCGACCCCGTATTGATGAAGCCCGTGGCACTGCTCAGTTATCTCGGTGTTGCGGGTACCAATTCCACGTCGAAAGATGGCCTGTTGTACCAGGATAGTCGCCATCGATTGTTGGATGCGACCGACGGTACCAGCAACACGCTGATGCTCGGCGAGCGCCCGCCGAGCCACCACTTTCGCTTCGGTTGGTGGTATGCGGGCATGGGGCAGAAAGGTACCGGGTCGGCGGATATGGTCATGGGCGTGCGCGAGCCGAACCTCGAACCGATCGTCAGCGGGTCGTTGTGCGGGCCGGGGAATTATCCGTTCATGGCGGCGAGCGGGTTCAACGATCCGTGCGGCATGTTTCACTTTTGGAGTCCGCACACCGGCGGCGCGAACTTCGCCTTCGCCGACGGCAGCGTACGGCTCCTGCGCTACACCGCCAACCCGATCATGCCCGCACTCGCCACCCGAGCGGGTGGCGAGGTCGTTGCGGTCGAGTGATCCGAACGGCACGTTTCCGGCCGCGCTTTTGCGAACAGATCTTTCCCAACGCCATCGATCGCGATATACTCGTGGTATGGAGAGGTGGCAGAGTGGTTGAATGCGCTAGTCTCGAAAACTGGTTAGCCGGAAACGGCTACGAGGGTTCGAATCCCTCCCTCTCCGATAAACGCTTGTGCAGTATCTCGCAGAACGTCGCACGGGGAAGCGTTAAACGCTTCCCCGTCTTCGTTTTGTGTCAACGTCTGCGATTCGGTGCGATGGCTTGCGGCCACTTGTGCGCAATCGAGCGAATAATCGCGTATTTGTCGGCGTTCTTCGCGAGTTG
>JAYVQG010000394.1:0-14116 GCA_043757025.1 Limnoglobus sp. | reverse complement strand
ACGATACAGCTGACTCGCCACGCGATCTGCCCGCAATGGAACTACACGATCCGCCCACATCCGAAGCTCACGGAGTAATTCTTGGACAGGTACTAAGTCAGAATTCACGACCTGCACGGAGTGACGCAAAACGGTCGCTTTCGGTCGCATTTCGGTCGATGTTGGTCGATTTTCGGTCGATGTTGGTCGATTTTAGGGCGCATCCGGTCGATTTTTGACCGGGTCTTTCGACGCGTGTCAACCGAATGACCATTGACGTAACCCCTATATCGACTCCGATTTACGGCAAGAAACCTCGAATCGCATCGGCGATTTGCGATCAAAAAGTGGCATTTTGAGACCGAAAAACACCCGAAATCACGGTTTTGGAGCGTCCGCAATTGTGACTTAGGGCACGAAATTGATGAATTGACGAAGGACAAAAAACGACTTCAGGCGTTTGAACCATCGGGATTTCACTCACGGCCCCGATTCGTAGATCGCTTCGCAGAGTTTGCCGAGGATTTTGCCTTCGCGGCTCGAGCCAACGCCCAGCGGCAATGGCACGTTGTTGACGAACATTGCGAACGTGATGTCGGTGCCTTTCGCGGTCTTCATGACTCCCGCGAGTGCTTTGCTTCGCAATAGGGATCGGCCGTTCATTCCGTCGTTGTAAATCAACGTGCCGGTTTTCGCGAACACTTGCCCGCGTGCGGCACTTTCTGCCGTTACGACACTCGCCAGCGTGCCATCGATGCCGATTACGGGTAGGCACGATTTGTAAATCTCCCACTCGGGGCGTTTCGCCATCGCCACCAACAGTTGCACCGTTGCTTTTGGCGTTACGCAGTCGGCTGGGCTGCCACCCGCTCCGCCGCCGAACGAAATATCTTCGACATCGACGCCGAGCTTTCGCAACACCCGGCGCTGTTCGCGCAAACCATCGAGCGCGGTCGATTTCCCTTTGCTCACCGCAACGAGGCACGGCAACGTACTCGCGTACAAATTGTGGCTCACTTTCAGCGTGACCTTCAACGCCTCCTTCAGTGGCGGCGACGTATTCGCGGCGACCATCGTGTCGTCGGTGTACGTCGAAATCGCGGGCAGATTCGTCGTCTCGGGCTTTTGCACGGCAGCGGCCACGCGCACGCCGGCTTTACGGAGCGCCTCGATGAACAAGCCACGCGCGAACAGTGCGGGGTCTTCGACGGGGTAGATTTTCACGTTCGGCTTGGCATCGATCGCGATGCTGCCACGAACCGAGAAGTGGTTCGGGCCGACGTTGAGGATCGTGATCCGCGTGCCAGAACCGACCTTGCCCGTGGAAATATCGAGGTCGGCGCGCAGGAAGTCCGTCTCCGGAACGAGTTTCACCTTGGCCGCATCGCCAATGTTTTCACCCGCGGACACCACGATGTCCACGACGTTATCGTTGACGAATATCGGCGTGACCGCGTCCGGCCCGCTACCCGAGCCGCGCGTTTTCTCGAACAAGCGATCGTCGACCAGCACTTCGCCGCTCACCTCGCGAATGCCCGCTTCAAACACCTGATTCGCCATCGCGTTCAGTTCCGCACGCGGGTCGATGCCCGTGAGATCGGCTTCGGAAAGTCCGCTATTCGCGTAAGTGTGGTCGTTATTTTTGAACGCCGCCGTGCCATCGGGTTTGGCCCGACCGCCGAACGTGAGGTCGCCCTTGCCGACCAAAATTAAGTCGCCTTCGAGTACGCCTTCGGCACTCACCGTGCCGTGGAAATGAACGGGCGTGACGATCCGCGAATCGGCACCCATACTGATGATCGCGTTCGCGCACGTGTAGAGCTTCGTCGTCGAAGCGGGGGTGCAAAGTTTGTCCGAATTTCGGCTAAACACGATCTCGCCGGTCTTCGTATCGATGACGTGGATGCCCCACTTCGCCTGTTTGTAATCCGGCCCATCGATAATCGCCGTCAGCCGCTTCGCGAGTGCGGGGTCTTCGGCCCGCACGCTCGGAAACGCAACGCCGACGAACAGGGTAAGCAGCGCAAAACGCAAGTATGGCACGGCGTGTTCCTTCGTTTGAAGTGAGAAACACGAATTGTCTCGCACCGCACGTCCCGTGTCAAGAATCTTGCGTAGTTCGGCGAATTGCAGCCACAGCGACCGAACTTGGCACAATCTGGTATTTGGCCACGAAGCGACTTTCCCCCACCTAAGGTTTCGTTTCCGCCTCGATGGTTACGGTGGCGATGCCGAGATCGGTCGGGATTCTCAGCACTTTCCGCGCGTTACCTGCGAGCGTGGGTTTGAACGTGACCGTGGCGATTTGCACGGGAGACGAACCGGGGAACGGTTCGAGCGAGATGCCATCGCCATCGTCGGCTACGGCCATCACTTTGAACGCTTTCGTCGCCCGCAAGATGATCTTCTTGGTTTGCACTTCGCCGATTTTGCCTTCAAATCGCACCTTATCCGGTGCAACCGTCACGGGGGCCTGAACGACGGCCGAGACGTGGACTTGCAACAGCGGCGCGGTCGGGTCGTTGGTTTTCAGCGTCAGCGGCTCCGTGAGCGAACCGACCGCGGCATCGGCGTTCATCGTTACCGTCACCTTGAACTCCGGGCCGACGGCATCGGTGAGCTTCGCCGTAAATGGCCCCGTTGGGGCGACCACTTCCGTAATTTTCCAGTCGCGTTGGCGACCCTGATACTTGATCGCGACGGTTTGCTCAACCGGGGAGCCGACGGCCACTACGCCGAAATTCACTTGGCCGGGGTTCATCGAGACATCGCCGCGGCTGTTCGCTTGCACGCGAATCACGGCCGTGGAGACGTACTGCGGGCCGAAGGTGATGAAGAAGGTTTGCGCATTCGGGCCGTTGAATTTCGCCGCGTTCATCGAGAGGATGAGTTCGGCGCTTTCGTGCGGTTGCAGCACCTGCGTCGGGGGTTGGGCTTCGAGGCAGGTACACGACTTCCGCACGTCGATCACCTGCATCGGCACGTCGTAGATATTGGTGAGTGTGAGTTTGTGGACGAGTAAACTGCCGTGCGGGACGGTACCGAAATCGTGGACGATCACGGCCGGCGCGTCGTCCTTTTGGAAGAGCTTATTCGCCCAGGGTACGAACGGTTGTGCGCCCGCCACCACCGGTCCGACTTGGGCGAACGCTGGGCAGGAAACTAGCGTGAATACGAGAACCGCGGCGAAATTACGCAACATCCGGGATGCCTCCGAGGCGAACGCAGGTCGCGTTGCCACCTTTGGAATCGACCGGATAATCGTCAGCCGCGCGGCGATGTCGGCAGTACGGCCCGGAAAGCGCGGTTGCCGTAAAGAACGACCGTCGGAAACCGCCAGGCTTGCCTAAATTAACGCAACTGTTCACGGGGCCAGGTTGCATTTTCAACATGCATTGCGAGCTTGCTCGCGCGCGAGCAAGGGGAACACTCGCATAGCTCCGTGCCGTCACTCGAACGTGGAAAGCGCAATCCTGGGGATCGATTGGCTTTTGTTTTGCTGAAAGCTACTTCTTCGGCTTCGCGGACTTCGCCGCTGTCGAAGCCGGTGCCGGTGTCGCCACAGGCGTGGCTTCGACTTTTGGCTCTGTTTTCTTGTCGGTGGTTGCGGCGGGCGCGGCTGGGGTGTCGGTCTTCTCGGCTGGTTTCGAGGCGTCGGAGTCGGCTTTCTCGGCGGCCTTGTACGACTCCTTCCGGTAGTCGGTTTCGTAGAAGCCGCTGCCCTTGAAGATGATCGTCGCGCCGGTGCCCATCAGGCGTCGGAGTTTCTTCTTCTTGCACGCGGGGCACTTCGTCAGTTCCTCATCGTGGAACGATTGCCATTCCTCGAAGGCATGGTCGCAGGCATCGCAAACGTAGTCGTAGGTCGGCACGTTCAAACTCCTCCGGATGGCGGTTCGCTGGCCACGATCACACTCGCCGGGCGCAACACGCGATCGTGCAGCATGAACCCTTGCTGGAGCACTTGAAAAATCGTGCCGGGCGCGATGTCGTTGGTCGGTTGTTCCATCACGGCCTGATGCCGGTTCGGGTCGAATGTCGTGCTTTGTTCGATGGCCATTTTCGTGACGCCGTGCCGTTTGAGCACGTCGAGAAACAGGCTGATCGTGGCATGGACACCTTGCGCGAGCGGGCCGGTTTCGCCCGCCTTCTTGCCCGCGTCGATTGCACGATCGAGGTTATCCATCGTCGCGAGCAGGTCGTGCGCCAACGGTTCTTGCGCGAACTTCCGCTGTCGCTCGGCATCTTGCAACAGGCGTTTCCGCGCGTTGTCGAAGTCGGCGAGCAACAGCTTATATTCGGCAATCTGCCGGTACGCTTTCTCCAACTCCGCTCGTACGGGATCGGCCGCCTCGAGCGGGATCGGTTCGATTTCAAATTCTTCGTTCATCGTGGTTACGTCTCGTCGGGTAGGCGTGATTTCGCGGGTGCGTTGATGTCGGTGAGTTCTGCGATTACCTTCGCCCAATAGCTCGGCAAGCGATTCCAGGGGTTGTTGCCTTTGGCATCGGTCGCGTAGAAGTAGCCGATTTTTTGTTCCTTCGCACGCTTCAGATGCCGGAGCGTATCGCAGTCGTAAACGAGTGCAGCGAAACGCTCGGGTGCAAACGTTCTTGCCCACGCGGGGTTCGTGTATGTCTTGAAGGCGGCCACGCGATCCTTGGTGTTTCCGGAATCTTCACTTTCAAATACCACCACAACATCCATGATACGCTTGCGATCTTTCAGCAGATACTCTTGCGCACACGGCACGCCGGGATTGCCGACGAGGCGAGGCCGACCGGGTGCATTATCGGTTTCTTTCCACTCGGTGATGGCCATCACGCGTTCGCGAATCTCCGCATAATATGGCACATCCTTCGCCTGCGACGATTGTTCGTCGATGAAGAAGCCGCCGAGTTCGGGGTAGTGTTTCCAGTAATTCGCGATGTTCTGCTTCACGGTCGCGATCGGCGCTTTGCCATATTTTGTAGAAATATATGCGAGCAGGTGCATCTTCTTCGCGGCCGCACGTTCGACGATCTTGCGATACTCTTCGTTCGTCGTGTCGCCGGGGACGCCGGAGTCCAAGTTAAAGATCGGCACGATCTCGATGCCCTTTACCGGGTCGTGTGCCGCAAACAGTTTATCCCATTCCTTGAGTCCATCGCCCGCCGGATAGAAGTACGCCGGCACCAGCAACCGCAGCCGAAACGGCGTATCCGTCTGCCCGAACGCACTGGTAGCCAGCACGAAGGACGCAATCGCGGCGAGAGCCATTCGCATCGGGAAGTCTCCGGTATCAGTTCGCCACGTTCGTGATTCCATGCAGAATTATTAACCGCAGAGGGCGCAGAGGACGCAAAGTAAAATCTATGATCTTCACATCGTTCAAATAGCGGCAGAAACTGCGACCCCGATAAAAATACCTCATGATTTTTCTTCTCTGCGTACTTTGCGACCTCTGCGGTTATTACCTCGGCTCGAAATACCGACACTCTACAAGCTGGAAACACACACACAAACGCCTCGTTTCCAAGACTTTCGTCGATGAGCATCATACGAGCCGAGGTAATAATGTTTTGTTTCTTCGTACTTCGTCAATCGCTTCTTACTTCTTCTCGTCGGTGACGATCCAGTCTTTGAGCTTGTGGAAGAAGCTCTTCTTTGGTGGTGGGCCGACTTCTTTGCGCTCGATTTCGGCGAGTGCGCGGAACAGTGTTTCTTGCTCGGGCGAGATCACTTGCGGGGTGTCGATGATGACCTGAATGAGCAAGTCGCCGCGCTTGTTGGCGTTGCGGCGGGTCGGCATCCCGTGCCCCGTGACGCGCAGGATTTCGTGCGTTTGGACGCCGCGTGCGAGGTCGTAACGGACTTTGTCGCCGGTGAGCGTGGTGATCTCGATTGGCCCGCCGAGTGCGGCTTGGCTGAACGTGATCGGCCACTGACAGACGAGGTTCTGCCCGTCGCGCTGGAAGAAGCGATGGTCCTTGACGCGAATCACGAATTCGAGGTCGCCGCGTTTGGCACCGGGGTCGCCGGCGTCGCCTTGCCCGCTGTACTTGATGCGGTCGCCCGAATCGACGCCCGGCGGAATCTCGACGTCGATCGACTTCCGCACCGTACTCCGGCCCGCACCGCGACAGGCTCCGCACGGGTCGGGGTTAATCATGCCGCGCCCGCTACAGGTGCTGCACGGCGTTTGCACCTGGAAAATCCCTTGCCGCTGAATGACGACGCCCTGGCCACCGCAACGGCGACACGGGTTCGGCTTCGTGCCCGGTTTCGCACCGGTGCCCGTACAGACTTCGCACGGGTCTTCGCGCTGAAGCGAAATTGACCGTTTGATGCCGGTGATCGCCTCGCGCAAATCGATGTCGAGGACCGCCTGAATGTCGCGGCCCGCTTGCGGCCCACCGGCCGAGCGTCGTCCGCCCCCACCACCGCCGCCGAAGAAGTTGCCGAGGATGTCCCCGAAGAGATCCGACAAATCGACCGTGCCGCCGCCGAAACCGCCACCGCTGCCGTTGAGGCCCGCATGGCCGAAGCGGTCGTACGTGGCGCGCTTTTCCGCATCGCTGAGAACTTCAAACGCCTCGGAGGCTTCCTTGAACTTCTCGGCCGTTTCGGGGTCGCCGTGGTTGCGGTCGGGGTGAAACTGCATCGCCAGCTTGCGGAACGACTTCTTGATGTCGCCGCCGCCCGCATCCTTCGCGACGCTCAGCACTTCGTAATAATCGCGCTTAGCCATGAATGATCCACTCAAAGTCACGTTGCAAAAAGGCCAAAAATCTCAGCCGACGAGAGTCTCGTTGCTCTCGGCTGGCACATCGTCATTCGCGTCATCGGAAATGACTTTCCCGTATCGGGTCCGCGTCATCGTACCATCAGGATTGAACCGCACGTACGTGCGGCCACTGGTTCGCTCTCGTTCCTTGATATCTTCGTAAATCGCCTGAAGATCGTACTGGAATCTGGCAGCGTGCGCATCGCGGATCGCCCGTACTTCTGCAACGATGTGGTCTTCCCATTCCGTCATGACATTCCCTTTCCGAGTTCTTCCGGAGTGCAAATAATTGGTGTCTTGTAACCCATTGCGACACAAATTGCTTCAATCCGCAGTCGCATCGCAGCGTTGTGAATGTGCCGCATGTTCCATGTTAGCAGGTACTCGACGTTCCAAATCGATGCGATGGCGATGTGCAGTGCGTCTTCAGCCGCTTTCTTCGGCAATGCGGCAGATCGAATCAGTTCCTTCGCCAAAACAACTGCTTCTGGTGTCGTCTCGAGCACGAGAAGATCATGCAAAACCAGGAGTCGCTCTTGTGAAGCGATTGGATCCCCACCGCTGGCTTCATTCAAAACCGAATCGGATACGCACAATTCATAATCCTGGCGGCAACTCTTCCACCAGTTTTGTGTACTTTGTTGATGTCCAGCAACAATCACATCGCGACTGGCACGAGCTGTCAGATAGCTCACAACTGTCGTTTCGACGTACACGAGTGGCAACATCGTTAACCTTGGTGAATCGCACTACAGGTCTTTTCGGTAGCCGCTCTTCGTAGCAGGAGTCGCAAGACTCTGACGCTGGGGATTTCCCGAAGTCTCACGACTTCGACTACGTTATATGGCGCGGTACCCCATACCCAACGGAATGCGGGCCGACCACTCGGTCGGCCCGCATTTATGATACGTCGCGACTCGATGAGCGCGATTACGAGATCGAGCCGGAAATCTTCGATTTCTTGTCGTCTTCGTCGATCTTCGTAATCATCACATCCGTCGTCAGCATCAGCCCGGCGATGCTGGCCGCGTTCGTGAGTGCGGACTTGGTCACGACCAGCGGATCGATGATCCCGGCCTTGAACATGTCGACGTACTCGCCGTTGTTCGCGTTGTAGCCAATCGCCGGGTTCTTCTCCCCGCGCGTCATGACTTCATCGGCGATCACGGCCCCGTCGACGCCGCAGTTTTCGGCAATCGTGCGGATCGGCTTGGCGAGTGCGCGTGCCACCAGTTCCGCACCCAGCTTCTCGTCGCCCTTGAGCTTCTCGGCGAGTTCGTGAACGATCGGAATGCACCGGAGCAGTGCCACGCCGCCGCCCGGAACGATACCTTCGGCCACGGCTGCACGCGTCGCGTGCAGTGCGTCTTCGACGAGGTCTTTCTGTTGCTTCATCTCGGCTTCGGTGGCGGCACCGACGCGGATGATTGCCACGCCGCCGACCAGCTTCGCGAGCCGTTCGGAGAACTTTTCCTTGTCGTAGCTCGACTCGGTTTGGTCCATTTGCGTGCGAATCATCGCGACGCGATCTTCGATCGCTTTGTCGCGCTTCTTGTCGCGCGTTTCGCAGATGATCGTGCAGCTTTCCTTGTCGACCGTCACGCGGTCGGCCGTGCCGAGTTGTGCGAGTTCGACGTTTTCGAGCTTCAGGCCGAGGTCTTCGCTGATGAACTCGCCACCGGTGAGGACCGCGATGTCGCCGAGCATCGCCTTGCGACGGTCGCCGAACCCCGGTGCCTTGACGGCGCAAACGTCGATCAAGCCGCGGAGCTTGTTGACGACGAGCATCGCGAGCGCTTCGCTCTCGACGTCTTCGGCGATAATCAGCAGTGGCTTGCTCGCTTGCGCGACCTTCTCCAGGAGTGGCAGGAACTCGCGAACGTTCGAGAGTTTCTTCTCCAGAATCAGGATGATCGGCTTTTCGAGTTCGCACTTCAGGTCGGGGCTGTTGGCCGCGAAGTAGGGCGAAATGTAGCCTTTATCGAACTGCATCCCTTCGACGTACTCGACTTTCGTCTCGGACGTTTTGCCTTCTTCGATGGTGATGACGCCTTCTTGGCCGACCTTGAGGATCGCCTCGGCCATCATCTTGCCAACGACGGGGTTGTTGTTCGCGGAGATCGTCGCGACGTACTCGACGTCTTCTTCCTTCATCGACTTCGGCGCTTTGGCGAGCACGGTCGTGAGGTACTCGATCGCCTTGGCGACGGCTTTATCGATACCGCGCTTGACGGCCATCGGGTTGGCCCCGGCGGTGATGTTCCGCAGGCCTTCCTGATAGATTGCAAGTGCCATGACGGTGGCCGTCGTGGTGCCGTCGCCGGCGACGTCGTTCGTCTTCTGCGCGACCGCATTGACGAGCTTTGCGCCCATGTTCTCGAAGGCGTCGGGGAGTTCGATTTCCTTGGCAACGGTCACGCCGTCTTTGGTGACAGTCGGCCCGCCGAAGGACTTATCGAGGATGACGTTGCGGCCGGTTGGCCCGAGCGTGATGCCGACGGCCCTGGCGAGCTTCTCGGCACCGACGAGCAGCTTCTTCCGCGCGTCGTCGGTATAGAGGAGTTGTTTAGCCATGGTATGAGGATCCTTGTTTTATGTTATGGAGGAGTATTATTTGCTAACTTTGGCGAGGATGTCGCTTTCGCGCAGAATCTTATATTCCTTGCCGCTGACTTCGACGTCGGAGCCGCTGTACTTGCCGAACAGGACGACATCGCCGACCTTGACCGCGATCGCGGCGCGGGTGCCGTTCTCGTTCAACTTGCCGGGTCCGACGGAGATCACTTTGCCTTGTTGTGGCTTCTGTTTCGCGTTGTCTGGGAGCAAGATTCCGCCGGAGGTCTTCTCTTCGGCTTCGACTTGCTCGACCACCACGCGGTCGTCCAGGGGCTTGAGTGTCAGCGACGCGACGGCAGCCTTATCCGCTTTGGCCATGTGAAAACCCTTAATAGTTGAAAGTGAAACAGTGTATTTTGAGTGTGTATTTTATGTACAGAAAGCCCACGAACGCAGGTTCGTGGGCGCGTTCGCAGTCGATTACATCATCCCGCCCATGCCGCCCATTCCTCCGCCCATGCCACCCATTCCGCCCATACCGCCGCCATCGTGATCGTGATGGTCGCCACCACCCGCCTTCTTCGGCTCGGGGATGTCGGCGATCACGCCTTCGCTGGTCAGCAACAGGCAGGCCACGCTCGCCCCGTTTTGCAGGGCGCTGCGGGTGACTTTCACCGGGTCGATGACGCCGGCTTTACGCAGGTCGCCGTACTCTTCGGTGTCGGCGTTGTAGCCGAAGTTCTTCTCTTTGCCCTTGAGCGTCTTCGCCACGACCACGGTGCCATCGAGGCCCGCGTTCTCGGCGATCATCCGGCAAGGCATTTCGAGCGCGCGGAAGAGAACCTTCAGGCCCGCGTCTTCGTCGCCTTCGAGTTTCTGCTTGTCGAGCACCTTGCGGGCCTGGATCAGCGCCACGCCGCCACCTGGGACGACGCCTTCGGCGAGTGCCGCACGGGTTGCGTGCAGGCTGTCTTCGTACAGGGCCTTGCGTTCTTTCATCGCGGTTTCGGTGGCCCCGCCGACCTTCACTTGAGCCACGCCGCCCGCGAGCTTCGCCAGACGCTCTTGCAGTTTCTCGCGATCGTATTCGCTCTCGGTCTTTTCGATTTCCGCACGGATCATGTTACAGCGGCCTTCGACGGCCTTCTTGTCGACTTTGCCTTCGGTAATCGTCGTGTTCTCGGCGTCGATCTTGACCTTCTTTGCACGGCCCAGGTCGGCCAGTTCGATGTTCTCGATCTGGATGCCGAGGTCTTTGAAAATCGGTCGACCACCAGTGAGGATGGCGATGTCTTCGAGCATCGCCTTGCGACGATCGCCGTAGCCGGGGGCCTTGACCGCACAGACTTGCAGGATGCCCTTGAGCTTGTTCAGAACGAGCGTTGCGAGGGCTTCGCCTTCGATGTCTTCGGCGATCAGCACGAGCGGCACCTTCTGCTGGCTGACCTTCTCCAGGAGTGGGATCAGTTGCTTGACGCTGCTGATTTTCTCTTCGTAAATCAGGATGTACGGGTTCTCGAATTCGCAGGTGACGCTGTCTTGGTTGTTGACGAAGTGCGGCGACAGGAACCCACGGTCGAACTGCATCCCTTGCACGACGACGACTTCGGTGTCGGCGGTCTTGCCTTCTTCGATGGTGATGACGCCATCTGCACCGACCAACTTCATCGCGTCGGCGAGCTTCTTGCCGATTTCGCGATCGTTATTCGCCGCGATGCTCGCAACTTCGGTGATTTCCTTGGTATCCTTCGGGTCGATCGTTTCGGCGAGCTTGTGCAGCTCATCGACGACTTTCTCAACGCCGAACTGGATACCGCGAACGACGGCCATCGGGTCGCTACCGCCCGCGATCGCCTTCAGACCTTCGCGGAAAATGAACTCGGCAAGGACCGTGGCGGTCGTGGTGCCATCGCCTGCGACATCGTTCGTCTTGCTGGCGGCTTCCTTCACCAACTGCGCGCCCATGTTCTCGAATGGGTCTTGCAGCTCGATATCCTCGGCGACGGTGACGCCGTCCTTGGTGACGGTCGGGCTGCCCCAACCTTTGTCCAGCACCGCATTCCGACCGCGTGGCCCGAGCGTCGAACGCACGGCGCGGGCCAACTTGCTAGCACCGGCAAGGAGTTTTTGACGGGCGTCATCGGCGAAGGCGAGTTGCTTGGCGGCCATACCGCGAGTCTCCTGTGAAGTTTCGAGAATTTAGGGTACGACCCTATCAGCAAACCGTGTGCCCGGAATGGTACCCGCAACGCAAGATGTTGCTATCGAGAGACTTATTTCATCTGCGAAGACGTGCGACACCCCCGCACGATGCCAGGATGGCAGGTTCCAAAGGGGTCAAACCACCCGGAAATGGCAGATTCCGATCTGCTGTTTAGGGCGTGGTATCAATGTGGGGCACGTTGTTTACGTGCCATTTTAGAATAGGGCACGTAAACAACGTGCCCCACTTTCGCCGCGCGGCGACGAAACGAGATCCTAAATCGAGTAGTCGATTGGCTCGGTCGGTACGTGGAACAGCTTCGCCGATTTCGGCGACACGTAGACCATCTGGCCGACGCGGATGTCGAGTTGCTTGTGGCGGTCGGGCGTCATGTCGATGTTCAACATCAAGCCGAACTCTTTGGCGATCACGCGCACTTTGACGACCGAACCAGCGGGGTTGATGTGTGCGACTTCGACTTTCAGGAAATTGGCTCCGTCGGTCGATAAGCTCAAATCGAGTTCGTGCGGGCGAACGTAGGCGTCGGTTTTGCCCGTGGCCGACTGCACGACCGAGCCGTGTGCGATCGGCATCTCGATATTACCGAGCAACGCCCGCCCGCCTTCGAGACGCACCGGCAGCACGTTCACGTTGCCGAGGAAGTCCATCACGAAGGCATTCGCGGGATGCTCGAAAATCTGCGAGGGCGTCCCCGTTTGTTCGATGCGGCCTTTGTTCATAATCACGATGCGGTCCGCCACCTCAAACGCCTCGGCTTGATCGTGCGTCACGAAGATACTCGTCACGTGAAATTCATTGTGAAACTTCCGCAGCCACGTTCGCAGTTCCTCGCGGACTTTGGCATCGAGCGCGCCGAACGGCTCGTCGAGCAAGATCACTTTCGGCTCGGCAGCCAAAGCGCGAATCAGCGCGATACGCTGTTTCTGCCCACCGGAAAGTTGCGATGGATAGCGGGCCGCCATCTCGTCGAGCCGCACCAGTTTCAGCAGTTCGTGAACTCGCGACGCGATCCGGTCTTCTTTCCAGAATCGCACGCGCAACGGAAATGCGACGTTTTCGTACACCGTCATATGCTTGAAAAGTGCATAATGTTGGAAGACGAAGCCGACGTTGCGGTCGCGTGCAGAGTGATCGGTGATGTCGTCGTCCGAAAATTGCACCGAACCCGCATCGGGAACTTCGAGGCCCGCAATGATCCGCAACATCGTCGTTTTGCCCGAACCCGATGGCCCCAACAACGCGACCAGCGAACCGCTCGGTGCTTCAACGGTGACATCGTCGAGAACCAGGTTGTTCCCGAAGCGTTTCGTGATATTTTTGGCGTGAATGCTCATAGTCTTTCGGCTGCCATCGCGTGAGTTTCTTGCGAAGCTGTTTTATCAGTTCACTGACTGATTGGGGAATCGATGCCCGCAAAAGCGTTCTGGCTGTTGCCACTGATGGTGGTCGTTCTGGTCGTCGGTTTGTTTTTCCTCGGTTCGGTGAACAAGCCGACCACCGACGACTTTGCCACGCTCCCCGCGCCTGGCCCCGCACCCGATGGCATGGCGTGGATTCCCGGCGGTTGGTTCATCATGGGCGATGCCAACGTGCAGGAAGCCGACGCCCCGCCACACAAAGTCGGCGTTCGCGGCTTCTGGATCGACACGCACGAAGTGACGAACGCCGAGTTCGCCAAGTTCGCGACCGCGACGAAATACATCACGATTGCCGAACGCACGCCGACGAGGGAGCAGTTCCCGGACGTTCCCGAGTCGAAGCTGGTGGCCTTTTCGGCGGTGTTTAAAGCGTGCGAGTGCGATGCGAAACGCTGCGATGCGGACGCCGAAAACAGCGCCTCTCGCCCGTGGTGGGAAGCGAAATTCGGTGCGAACTGGAAGCAACCCGAAGGGCCGGGCAGCACGATCGTCGGCCGCGAGAACCACCCCGTCGTCCACATCGCCTGGGACGATGCCATCGCGTATGCGATGTGGGCAGGGAAGCGCTTGCCGACCGAAGCCGAGTGGGAGCGGGCCGCACGCGGCGGGCTGGCGGAGCAGCCATTTACGTGGGGAAGTACGCCACAAGGCACGGATGGCCGCTACTTCGCGAACACCTATCAGGGCGAGTTTCCGTCGCACGACAAAGCGCTCGATGGCTTCACCGCCACCTCTCCCGTCGGCACGTTTCCCACGAACGGTTACGGCCTCTACGACATGAGCGGCAACGCCTGGGAATGGTGCCACGATTGGTATCAGCGGGACTATTACACCGTGAGTGCGGCCAACAAAAACCCGCAAGGCCCCGATACCGGCGACCTGCTGGGCAACCAACCGCAGAAGGTACGCCGCGGCGGCTCGTACTTGTGTTCGGACGATTATTGCAAGCGCTACGTCCCCGGCGCACGGGACAAAAACCCCACCGATAGCAGCGCCTGCCACACCGGCTTCCGCTGCGCCCACGACGCGAAGTGATTCAAAACTAACAATACATTCCCGTTAGCCCGACGCGCCAGTTTTGAAGTTGCGCTGTTTGCAGATACGCCCAGGGGTACGACGTAAGACGTCTAACCCTGGGCTAAAAGATCGAACCCCGTTGGGGTAAATACATAG
>JAYVQG010000393.1:0-14148 GCA_043757025.1 Limnoglobus sp. | reverse complement strand
ACGCCGCGAACGATTTTTTCGCTTGTATTTTGAGGTTTGCGCAACAGTTATTGGAGTGAAGGGCGTGTTCTAACGTAGCCCTCTCGCTCCGCGAGAGGGCTACAGTCAGAAGTCTTACGACTTCTGCTACGAATACACGGAAAATACGCCAATCTGGAAATCGTTCGCGGCGTTGCCTTACAGGGCCGATGGATACGACAACACTATTCCCAGGGCGTTGCCCTGGGCTGACAGAATCGGCCCTACAGGCCGGAAAACGGAAGACAGTCATTTTCTGGACACTTTCGGAGCGAAGCTGGATCAGAAACAACGCTCATTCAATTCGCTTCGATAAGGCCAACAGTGCCTCGTATAACCGTTTCACTTCCTCGAAGTTGAGTTCGACTGGGTCGCCAGATTTTGTAATACATTTAATATGCAGAGACGACTCTTCGACGACACATATCGATATGTCACCTTCTGCTAAAATTACCGCAGATGTAGTATCGAGCACTTTTGCAAGCCTCTGTTATTCGTTCACTCGGTTGCAAAACACATTCCGAGAACACAAATGCTCAGACAAAGGTTCTCATGATCAAGTTGGAAAAAAGCGGTTGTTTCGTCAACTCGCGATAGTCACAGCACGTTGCGAGGGTGCGCTCCACAACTTCTTCGTCCGAGAAGTTCTTGTTCTTCATCAATGAATTGACGCAACGAGAAAGGAGTTGCATGAAGTCGTGGCCGTTCATCTGATGACGAGGATCGGGGTTGGCCTTCGCTTTCATAGCCACTACCTCGGCAACGAACCGAGTCTCTTCAATTCGTTTGCCGCTCTTATTCAAGTAACGCTTGATGAAGTCTGGAATGTTCAACTGAATCGTGCCCTGACTGGTAGTACATTTCTTTTGCGGTTCGAGCCACGTCAACTTCAGTTGCAGGCTTTCGTTCGCTGACCGAATAAAGAAGAGATCCTGGAGGATGGGCGAGAGGTTGGACATCAGGCGGGTGGCACACTCCTCATCCTTGCGCAGGATGTGATGGCAGTACTTCTTTAAGATGATCGCGTCGAAAAAGTACATCTCCATACATGCGAAGTCGGTCTGCATAAGTAGATCGCTGGTGTAGTAACGACCGACCAAAGGGTCGTAATCGCGGTCGATGACACCGCTGACCTGTGGCGACGACTTGACGCTACCTTGTAGCTCGAAACACAACGCGATCACCCGGCCTTTGTTGCCGTCGTCGAGTCCGTACTTGGCTAGGACTTCGGGCGGAACATTGACTGTGTCGATCTCGTACACGGCTGCCAAGTGGCACTCCGCGTGCCTCAACACCCATTCCACGATTCGCGCGTCGAACGCCCCCTCGACGTAGACATCGCGGAGCGTCGGTTCGAGATCATACCTCGCTGCCAACTCCTCGATTGTCCGCTTCTCGTCGAGATTCATCAGATTTGTCCTTGATACGGCTGAGCTTGTCCCCGTCAGCTAGGTCGTCGAGTTTCACGACGTGGCTCTTGTGTTTGGCCAGGAGTTCGATGGAGTGCGTCGCGAAGATGAGCTGCGCCTTGCTCCCTCTGATGCAGTCAAGGAGTGACTGGACCAGTTGTCGCTGCCACTTCACGTTGAGTGAAATCTCCGGTTCGTCAATAATAATAATGGTGGCGTTATCGCGTGCCGCGAGTGTGTTGCACATCAGTAGCAGAAGTTGTCGCTCCCCCGATGACAACATCTCCAGACTGAGTTCATCATCGCCTTTTGTCTTGATCTGGAACCCTAGCCGCAAGTTATAACTCACCCGCTTCGTGGACCCGAAGAACGTGTTAATGTTCCCCACGAACATCTGGACAAGAGTGTGGATCGGTTCCAATGCTTTCAGCCGTGCTTCAATGCTCTGAACGTAGGGTCGCAAGATGTTATCGAGGATCGACTGTGTCTCCGGGGTTCCCCCACGAAGAGATGTAAGAAGCGGCTCCACCGGCAATTCGGCGGTCAGACCGAATTGCGCGAACGCCTTACTTTGTTCAGATAGTTCAGCCATTTTCGTGGCCAGCTCTTCCACCCGGCTCTGCTCGATCTCTGGAGGGGCTTGAGCCTCGAACGTGCCGACGATGTGCTTCGTGATCTCGGTATAGATCGAGTGGACTCCTTGTTGTCCACGGTTCGACCCGGCCATCGCCTGCTGACGAATCCAACTCGCAGCCCTCGCGACAGCAGCCTTGAGAGTCGCGCTCGGCGAATCGTCATCTACCTCGTCATTTCCAACGAATAGCGAACCGGTTGACTTGACGGCCCGGTACCGCCACCGTTCCATCGGATCTGTATCCGTCTCCTTGCCTTGGATTCTTCGGTCGTCGGGTAGGAAGTGCAGTCCGAGGCGGAACGCGGCGAGTTTCTTCAGGAAGGACCGCACCCGTGATAATTCAATGTCCGTTATCTCCCCGCCCGTGCGAATCCCCGTGGGGAAATCCACGGCGTCGAGCGTTTCGCCGCCCTTGAGGATCGCGGCTCGGTAGAGCCCCTCCTGTGACTTGCCCGGCCGCAAGGCTTCAATCGTGGTGCCGTCGGCCAGTTCGACGGCGAATCGCCGAAATCGCACTTTAGCCACAGCTGACTTATAGCCCTTGCCATCATCGGGGGAGAGCAGGTGAAAGAGTAGTTTCAGGATTGTCGTTTTGCCCGAACCGTTGTCACCGTAAAGGATGAACAGATTCGAGAGATTCGACCTCGACCCATTTTTGACCGGCAGCTGATAGGTAAGTTGCCCGAACAACTTCTCGACGCTGATACGCGCGATCGAGTAAGGGCTAGATGACAGATTCAGGCTAGATGACAGATTCAGGCTAGATGGCGTTTCTTCAGACATATCACCTACTCCCGTCCATCTTGTGCGATTAGCTGAGCGATACGCAAACCGACCTCACTTTTAACAATCGATCTTACATCGACAGCCATTGTACTCTCCCCGGTCAAAAACAAATTGAGTTATGTTGAAAGCTATGTTAGCTTGAGCGAAATGCTCCGTCAACCCGCTATCATCACATTCGCCCCCCGAATGGGATGGCGTGCAGGCCGCGGACCCGCTGGCGGTAGTACTTCAAACCGGGCACGAAGAACGACACCGCCGAGACGATGCCGAACATCAGGTGTGCGTAACGGGGAATGTACGCCATCAGGCACGCGACGACGAAATTCGCCAGTGCCCAGATGTAAAACTGGCCGGAAAGGATGCCCGCCTTGAACATCATCACCATGCCCGCGGCCACGGCGATGGCGGGTGAGAACGTCAGCGCGGGGGAGCCGCTGACGACTTCGATCGCGAACATCGCCAGACTTGCGAACACCCCGGCGGCCCAGGCGTGTGCGATCTGCCGTTCGACGAACATCACCGGCCCCGCCCGCCGACGCAACTTCCACAAGATCGAACCCCACGCGACTAGCCCCACCGTCCACGATGCGAGGTAGTACGCATGGCTGACGACGCCCTGCCACGCCATGATTTGCGTCAGCAAACAGAGCAGAAAAATCATCAGGCTGTGCCACATCCATAGCACGCCCCAGTTCTCCAGAATCGCCGCATGATGCGTCTCGCGCAACAATCGCGACAGGAAATACCCGAGGCTGCTCGGCCGCGTCGACACCGCCTCCCCCGCGAGATACGCTTCGAGGTCGGCTGCGAGTTCCCCCGCGGTCGCGTAGCGCAAATGCAGCGGCTTTTGCAGGCATTTCAAACAGATGAGTTCGAGATCGCGGTCGACCATCGGGTTCAGATCGCGCGGCGGAATCACTTCCTGTTCGAGTACGAGCAACAGCGTATCGACGGGGTTTGCGGCCTGGAACGGCGGCCGCCCCGTAACGAGTTCGTACAGGATCGCGCCCAAAGAATAGACGTCGGCGGCGGGTGTCAGATCCTTCCGCCCCGTCGCTTGTTCGGGGGCCATGTACGATGGCGTGCCGACCACCGCACCCGTCCTTGTCAAAGACTCGGTTCCGTCGATTCGCTTTGCCAACCCGAAGTCGGTAACCTTCGGCAACAACGGCGACGGGGATGCGTGCAGTTCGGTCGAAGAGGAGTAACCCGAGCGTGCGGCCAAATCCGGGAGGTTCCATTCGCCTTCGCGCGATTTGCGACTCACGTTGAGCAGCACGTTCGAGGGCTTCAAGTCGCGGTGCAAAATCCCCTGTTCGTGAGCATGTTGCACGCCGCGCGCAATAGCGGCCACGATGGTTGCGGCATCGCGCGGCATCAACGGGCCTTCGGCGTGAACGCGCTGTGCGAGCGTCCAGCCTTCGACGAACTCCATGCACAAATACGCTTGGCCATCGATCGACCCGACTTCGTGAACGGTAACGATGTTCGGGTGTTTCAGCCGTGCCGCCGCTTCGGCTTCGGCTTGAAAGCGAGCACGATCTTCGTCGGACGCCAGATGCGCCTCGCGCACCATCTTCAGCGCGACCGTGCGGTTCAGCGATTTTTGTTTGGCTTTGTAAACGACGCCCATGCCACCGCGGCCGATCTCTGCGACGAGATCGAAGTCGCCGAACTCGCGTGGAAATGCGATCGCTTTCAGGCTGCCGCTCGAATCGCGCGGGGGTTTGCGATGATCGCTGGCCGAAGTTTGCCCGCGATGGGCCATGTCCGCAAACTGGGCGATCGCCCACAACTCGCGGAGTTCTTTTGCAAGGTCCGGGTTCGCCATCGCCACGGTGTCGATGTCCGCGAAACGGCCCGTGCGCTGGGCCGCGCCGAGCGCCGTCAGCAGGGCGGCGAGGCGTTCATCCAAAGCATCTTGTGTGGGCGACGCCATAGTGTTGCGGGGTTCCGTCAACCGGGTACGAGTACCGCCTTGAGTCGGCGAACCGCCCGCAGATACCGCATACTTGCGGCGGCTTCGGTCAGCGTCAGTGCGGCGGCGACTTCCTGATTCGAGAGCATTTCGTGGTGCCGCATCAAGATGATTTCGCGGTCGTCGTCGGCGAGTTCGTTGACCGCCGACGCCAGTTTCCGCTGCAATTCGTGCTGAATCGCCTCCGATGCAGGGGTGCGTTCCCGATCGACGAATTGCTGTGCGAGCGATGCGGAAGAATCGTCGGACCACGCCGGTTTTTCGATCGACTGTTCTTTGTCGATGCTGCGCCGTTGCGCGAGGCGATGCCGTCGGTGCGTGTCGATGATGCGATCTTGCGCGAGGTGCCGCAGCCACAAATGGAACGGCATGTCGGGCTTTTTGAGGTATTCGACGAGCCGCAGATTCGCCTCGAGGAGCACGTCTTGTACGATGTCCGAGGCATCGACCCGACGCGCGATGGCCGGGTCCAGACGCAGGCCGATCATGCGCCGGAGCGGCTCGCGGAATTCGCCGAACAACGCATCGGCGGCCCCGGCGGATTTCTCGCGGGCGTCGTTCAGCAGACGGTCGGTTTCATCTTTGTTCGGCCACATACTCGTATTGTAGTCAGCCGTCACGGCTTCGGCTTCGCCGGGTTCGGGCGATACGGCCCGCCGTACTGGTCGCGGAGTTCGGTTGTGCGCTTTCGTAGCGTCGCCAGTGTGCCCGCAAACTCCGCCTCATTCACGAGGTTCCGCACCTGATCGGCATCGGTTGTCCGATCGTATAGCTCTTCGACCAACGGCACCTGCTCGAACCATCGCACGTAGGTGAATCGCTCGTTGCGTACGCCTTCGCTCTTCGGGATATTTTTCCGCTCGAAGAGATGCTCGTAGAAGAAATCGCTCCGCCAGTCGCTCGGCATTTCGCCGCGACATATGCTCGCGAAGCTACGCCCCTGCATCACCTTCGGCACGTCCACTTTGGCATACTCGAGTACGGTTGCGGCGAGATCGATGTTCAGCACCGGCAGATCGGAAACCGCTCGGCTCGGCTTCGTTCGTGGGTCGTGAACGATCAGCGGCACGCGGATCGACGGCTCGTAGATGTACCACTTGTCGGCAAAACCGCGGTCGCCGAGAAAGTAGCCGTTGTCCGCGGTGAAAATGACGATCGTGTTATCCGCGAGGCCCCGTTTGCGGAGCGTTTCGCGGATGCGACCGACGACGAGATCGACGCCCGAAATCATGCGGTAATAGCCGCGCACCATTTCCTGATACTTCTTCGGCTCGTCGAATCGCCAGCCGTAGCGAACGCGACTCTCGGAGGTTTTCAGGAACTCCGGCTGCTTCGCGAAAAACGCATCGTCCATCGTCTTCGGCACCGGGAACACCGCATCCGCGTAAAGGTGCTCGACCTCTTTCTGCCAGTAATATTGCTTCGGGTCGTCGTCCTCGGCGTGCGGCGCGTTGAAGCTCACCGACAAGCAAAACGGCTGGCCCGGCTGCACCGTATCGAGGAACGCGATCGCCCGTTCGCCCTCGATATCGGTGACGTGTTTCGAGGTGCCATCGGGTTGTTTCTTCCAGTACGGCGTGCGGTTGAGCACTTGAAACGAATCGAACATCGTCGCCGTCGCACCCGCCGTCACGCCGACGCCGAACTTGCCGACGAACCCCGTGCGGTAGCCCGCCTTCTTCAACTGCGCCGGGTAACTGATCGCGGTATGCTCGGCAGTAATCGGCTTCGTGCCGAACGTGTAGCGGTGCGTGCGTTCGTGCAATCCCGTCAGTAACGACGCGCGACTCGCGGCACAAATCGCGGTCGTCACAAATGCATTACGGAACCGCGTGCCATCCTTCGCCAACGCATCGAGGTGCGGCGTTTGGACGATCGGGTTCCCCGCACAATGCATCGTGTCCCAACGCATGTCGTCCGCCAGCAGAACGACCACATTCGGCCGATCCGCCGCCACCAGCGGAAGCGATGTGAGAATTGAAAGAACGAAACCATACTGGAAACGCCACATCAATGTTGCTCCTAAGTCGACGATGCAACGGCGAACCGCTGTGAGTATCGTTCCCGGAAGCTCCGTTCGTCTCACCTGGAAAGTCCATTGCCTGGCCACATGATTTCCACGTGCGAATTGTGAAAGTCGGGATGATCGATTTGAAGGTTGGGGTAACACGTTCCCTCGGATGGTAATCCGTCGAGCGTCACCACGTCGTCGGCAAGTATCTCGCCACCGTGGGCTTGATAGTCGATGTACAGATTCAACAGTTCGATCACTTTTAATTGGTACGAAGGCCCCACGCCGCGAACGCTGAGATCGGGTCTGCCAAACTTGCGCATGCCACGTGTATGGATCCACTCCGTGTTGCCAATGCGATGATCTTCCGGCGAACGCAAAATGAGGATGTGCCGGTGGGGTGCGGCATGGCCGGGGGCGAAGAGGTCGTTTCGCCATTCCTCGGCCGTCCAGAGGTGGAACGTCTGCGGGTCGAAGACCGTCACGGCCCCGCGGTCGAACAAATACGCCACGACGCCGATGCAATCTCGCAGGTAATCGAGCGTGGCGGGATCTTCGACGAAGCCGCGAAGCACCGCCATATTCGGCGAGGTTTCGGCGGCGTATGCCATCTCCGGCGATTCTTCGGCCGCCAGTTTCCAGCCGCGACTGCTGAAGTATTGATGGAACCCCGCCTGTTGCCGATCGCGGTCGTACTGCACGAGTTCTAACCCCTCGGGCACCGCCGCCGAGCGATACTTTTCTCGATCGATCGGCACGCTCAAATCGAGCTTGCCGAAGATCGCGTAACGGACGAGCGCATCGTCGCCACCGGGGGCAAAGTTCGGTCGCGGCCACGTGGGCAGAGCAGCCATCGAAGAACCTCTTGTGTTCGATTGGAGATTGAAGATTTTCGATTGAAGATTGAAAACTGAAGATGAACCTTTAGTCTTCAATCTCTAATCTTCAATCGAAAATGTTATAGTTGCGTTTCGGCGATCTCGAGTGCCTTCAACAAGCCCATCGCTTTGCTCACGGTTTCCTGATACTCGCTCGTCGGGTTGCTGTCGGCGACGACGCCGGCACCGGCTTGCACGTAGGCGGTTGTGCCTTGAATCACCATCGTGCGGAGCGCGATGCAGGTATCCATGTTGCCGCTAAAATCGAAGTAGCCGACCGCGCCGCCGTACGGCCCGCGACGGTGCGGTTCGATCTCGTCGATGATCTCCATCGCTCGCACTTTCGGCGCGCCACTCAGCGTTCCCGCAGGCAAACTGGACTTCATCGCATCGAACGCGGTCAGGCCCTTTCGCAGCGTCCCCGTGACGGTACTCGACAGGTGCATGACGTGGCTATATCGCTCCACGGTCAGCAAATCGCCGATCTGCACGCTGCCAATTTCTGCGACTTTGCCGATGTCGTTTCGGGCCAGATCGACGAGCATAATATGCTCGGCGCGTTCCTTTGGGTCGTCGACGAGTTCCACCGCAAGTGCCTTGTCTTCATCGGGTGTCGCCCCGCGTCGGCGCGTACCGGCCAGCGGGCGAACCGTTATTTCGCCGTTCTCGACGCGGCACATGATTTCCGGCGACGCACCGACGAGCGTCACCGTGCCCGCCTTCAGGAAAAACATGAACGGCGACGGGTTCACCACGCGCAACGCGCGATAAATATCGAACGGGTCCGCCGTCGTTTCGGTCTGAAATCGCTGGCTCGGCACCACCTGAAACGCATCCCCCGCATTGATGTACTCGATCGTCTTCCGCACCGCCGCCTCATACCCCGCCTGTGTGAAGTTCGATTGGAAACGCGAAGGGATTGTTGAAGCCTGTGTGGTTTTGGAAGTATGAACATTAATATCGATGAGAGGCAAACTCGTAACGGGTCGTTGAAGCGTCTCGACGAGTTCATCGACGCGACGACACGCCTCGTCATACGCCTTCCGCAATTCCGCCGATCTCAATTCCGAATTCCGCGTTCCCAATTCCGCAATGCGAGCGTGCGCCACTACGTTGACCGTCTTGTTGATTTGATCGAACACGATCATGCGGTCGTAACAGGCGAAGCTGAGATCGGGAATGTGGCGGTCGTCTTTCGGTGCGTTCGGGAGATGTTCGACGTAGCGTACCGAGTCGTAGCTGGCGTAGCCGACCGCGCCGCCGACGAAGCGCGGCAAGCCGGGCAGATGCGGCGCGCGGAACTGGGCGACGTAATCTTCGAGCGCCCTCAGCGGGTCGTCGGCCACCGAGCGCGTTTCGACGCCGTTGCGGGTAATGCAGATTTCTTTTTCGTACGCTTCAAACCGCTCGAACGGTCCCGCACCGACGAAACTGTAGCGACCAATCCGCTCGCCGCCGACGACGCTCTCGAACAAGAACGCCCATTCTTCCTTCGCGCCGATGGCTCGAAAGGCCGAGACCGGCGTCAGCGAATCGCCGAGCAACTGCCGGTAAACCGGCACGACGGTGTGCGTGGCAGCCAGTTCCGCAAACTCGTCAAAACTCGGTCGGTAACGCATGAGCAACTCGGCACGATGGACGGAAGCGAACGGGTGTATTGTCGGGAACCCGACAAGAACGGCGAGTGACGCGAGGAATTCGACATCGAACTACCGCTAAAAGTCGAACTCGTATATCGGGTGCATTTAGCGAGTGGAAAAACGCGACACCACATCTCGCAAGCGATCGTCGAGCCTGCTGAGGACTTCCGACTCAATCTCTGCGGGCACCCCATAATATGCTCCAGCAACGGCACCGGCGATACATGCCAAGGTATCCGCATCCCCGCCCAAAGAGATTGCATTGCGAACGGTGTCCTCGTAACTATCGGCTTCGAGAAATGCACGCAGCGCCCAAGGTACCGTGCCTTCGCAAGACACGTCGAATAGGAACTTACGGCGGACACTTTTGAGCGAACGATCCAGGTGATAACCGAATTCTGCCTCGATGATATTGGCGATCTCCTGCTTGTCAGGCCGCTGACGCGCAAGGAACACTGCTGCGGCCGTAGCTTGTGCGCCCCGGATGCCTTCGGGGTGGTTGTGCGTCGCACGGGCCGACCGTTCGGCCTCGGCCAGCACGTCTTCCATGCGGTCGAATGCCATTCCGATAGGGCTGACGCGCATCGCGGAGCCATTGCCCCAACTGTTGTAAGGTTCGGTATTGCGGAGATCGCACCACAATTTGAACTGCTGACCGTAACCCGCGTCTGGATAAGCCCGGGAATACTTTTGAAACGTCTTCGTGTAATCGCCGCCTGAAAGTAAAACCTCAGCGACGGCAATCGTCAGCACGGTATCGTCCGTGAAACACGATTCCGGCGTAAACAGTGGGAACCGCTTCGTCTTTGTCGCGGTCGCTTCGTGAACGGAGCCGATCACATCACCAGCGATAGCTCCGATCATGATAATCTCGCTTTCAGTTACAGCCGTTCGATTTGGAAGTGGAAACGTATGTTCGACCGTTTGCCCTGTGAAGTCAACTGTTTACTACGCCTCAAAATCAACTCGCGGTTGACCCCGTTTCCTGGGTCGGGTATCAGTCACGCATACTCTGTGTACCTTGGTGCCGACTATGCCCCTGTCCGTTCGCGATCTCGTGATTCGTTATGGTGCGGTAACGGCCGTCGATGGCGTGTCGCTGGACGTTCATCGCGGCGAAATTGTCGGGCTGCTCGGACCGAACGGTTCGGGGAAAAGCTCGACGCTGGCGGCGGCGGCGGGGAACCTCGATGCCGACTCGGGTACGGTGACGATCGATGGCGTTTCGCGATCGCAAGACCCGTATCGCTTTGCCGCGAAGCTGGGGTTCGTGCCGCAAGACGCGGCGCTTTACGACGAACTCAGCGCGTCGCGAAACCTCGAATTCTTCGGCCAACTCTACGGCCTTTCCGGGATCGCACTCGATTCGCGGGTGGCATACGCACTCGATCGCGCCCGCTTGCTCGAACGTTCCAGCGACCGCGTTGGCACGTTTTCTGGTGGCATGAAACAACGCCTGAACATGGCCGTCGCGCTGCTGCACGACCCGCCGTTACTGTTGCTCGACGAACCGACGGCATCGCTCGACCCGGCCAGCCGCGATGCGCTGTTCGCGGACTTGCACCGCCTGCGCGACGATGGCCACGCCATCTTGCTGACGACGCACCACCACGATGAAGCCGAGTACGGCTGCGACCGCGTCGTGCTTTTGAACAAGGGGAAACTCGTGGCATCGGGGACGATCCAGGAACTGACGCGGACGCCGCGCGATGGACGCGCCGTGCTGTACGGCCACTTGGGCGAACTGCTGCCGAAGTACGTGGAACGCGGGCTGCGCCAGCGGCTCGGGCCGGATGTCGAACTGGAAATCGTCGGCCACCGCGTGCGGTTGTCCGCGAGTGGCAGCGAACAATTGGGCCGCGCACTCGGGCTGGTTCTCGCGGAGGGAATGCAGCTCGATACGTTCCGCACGCCACCCGGTCGGCTCGAAGCCGTCGCACGCTCGTAACACCGGATGCACCGAATGCCCGCTCCGAAATTTTCTCGAATTGCCGTGCTCGCCGCGAAGGACTGGTCGCTGTTCTGGTCGGATCGTCGCGCCGCGATCTTGTGCTTCCTCGTGCCCGTTCTGCTCGCGTCGGCGTTCGGCATTATCTTCGATCGACCGCAATCCACCGGCACCGTCGTCAAGTTACCGCTCCTCCTCGTGGTCGAATCGGATTCGCCGTACGTGGCCCAACTTGCGGAAGCAGTGGTGGCGTGCGACCGCGTCGAAGCGCGGATCGTTTCGCGCGCCGAAGCGCTGATGCTCGTTGCCGAACGCAGTCCGGGCGTCGCCGTCGTGTTGCCGAAATCGTTCGAGACACTGGCAACGTGGACGCCGGGCCGGGCGGATCGCCCGCGAATGGAACTGCTGCACAACCCACTCTGCACGATGGAAGCGCAGTGGGCAGAGGGCGTCGTTACCGAGGTCGTGTTGCGCTGCATCGCGAAGGCGCACCTCGGGCCGCTGGTGGCGGATACTGACACCGCGTTGACACTGCCATTTCAAACGGAATCGACCGCAATTACGGGCGATGCGCAAAGTGCGTTCAACCCGTACTCGCACAGTTTCTGCGGGATGACGCTGCAATATCTGCTGTTCTGGGGAATGGAAAGCGGGCTGCTGCTGTTGCGCGAACGCAACCGGAGCGTCTGGCTGCGAATGCGTGCCGCCCCCGTATCGCTCACTGAAATCCTGCTCGCGAAAGCACTCGCCACCGCAACGATCGCACTCCTGATGATCGGCTTCACGTTCCTCATGGGGAACCTGATATTCGGCGTCACGGTGAATGGCTCGACGTTCGGCTTCGTGTTCCTCGCGATGGCAATCAGTGCGCTCGCGGCCGTCACGGGGTTGATGGTCGCCGCCGTCGGCGGAACCGAAGCTCGCGCCCGCAGCGTTTGCATCCTCGTGATTTTGGGCGTGTCGATGATCGGCGGGCTGTGGCTGCCGTCGTACTTGCTGCCCGCGTGGGTGCGGGATCTTTCGCTGGCGATGCCGACGACCTGGGCGATGCGCGGCCTCGAAGGCGTAGCGTGGCAAGGTCGCGGACTGATCGCCTCGTTGCCGAGCCTCGCCGCCGTGGCGGGGTTTACGGCTTGTTTTCTAGCCGTGGCCGTCGCCCGGCTCGTCTCCAAAGAATCTCGCCGACGGCGGGGGTACTCATGAAAATTGTTGTTACTCTGTTCGCGGCGGTTCTCGTTGCGTCGGCAACATTTGGCCAAGAGCCTGCGCCGAAACCGGTGAACTTCGCGTTCGAAGATCAATTCGACGGCAAGCCCGAATTGTCGTCGCTGCGCGGTCGCGTCGTCGTGCTGGTGTACGGCGACCGCAAGGGAATGGAGGCGTGTCGGCAACTCGGCGAGCAACTCCACACGCAATTTCACCCGACCGCCAAGGGGCTAAAACCAGCCGAAGCACAGAAGCAACCGATCGTCGCGCTACCGGGTTTGAAGCTGGGACAAACGTCGCCGGAGTTGATCGTGGTACCCGTGGCCTGTTGCGGCAAAGTGCCGGGCTTGGTGCGAACCGTCATTCGCGGCCAAGTGAAAGCGAACGCGCCGGACGTGCCCGTGTGGCTCGATTTCGAGGAAACGATGACGCAACATTTCGGCCTGACGAAAGGCGAACCGAACCTGGCGGTGTTCGACGCCAACGGCGTCTACCGCCACGCCATCAACGGCAACCCCGACGCCAAGAAACACCGAGACCTCTTGCAGTTGCTGCAAAACCTCCGCGCGGAAGCGGTGAAGTAAAACGGCACGAGCGCGCCACAGACAATTGGCATGTAGCCGAAGTCGTGAGACTTCGGAGCGCGTCGAACGAAAACGCCCCGCGCGGTTGACCGTGCGGGGCGTTGCGATTGCGAGAGGAGTTACTTCCCTTCGACGTACTCGGTGAGTTCCAGCGTGGCTTCGTTGCCGTTGATGCTGTACTTGAGCATAATCATGCCTTTGCCGGGAGAAAACCACGTCTTGACGGTGGTTTTGGTACCCGCGACATCGAGATCGGTGCTTTCGACGACGACCGCATCGTATTTCTTGGTGTCCTTGAGCGTCACCGACTCTTTTTCTTCCTTGACGATGAAGTTGCCCTTCACGGTTTGCTCTTGGACTTTCGTATCGACGAGCCACTTGGTGTCCTTCTTGGCAGGGAGTGCCAGGATTTTCACGGGTGGGTTGATCGGGCTGTCGTTGACCTTCGTGCGATACACGCCATCGGCCTGAACCTTGATCGTTTCCTTGGCGACCGACTTGCCGCCGACGACGGTGCTGAGGACGGCTTCGCCATCCTTGACCGAATCGACGCGGACTTCGATCGTCTGCGCTTCGCCGATTTTGTACGTCCACTTGCTGCCCGCCTTGATGGGGAACAAGTCGGTGAGGGTGGCCGCCGCTGCCGGGGGCGCGACCGCCGGTTGTGGCGCAACAGCCGGTGCCGGTACGGGCGCAGGCACGGGAGCCGGTGGGGCTTGGGCCGCAACGGTAGCCACGGCCACGACGGCCACAAACGTACCGAGCATCCATTGGGTCAATCGTCGCATCGTACTTCTCCGAGGTCACGGGGATAATGTCGTTAGGCCAGTATACGAAACCAACCGCCCGCGCGTCGAGGCGAAGCCGGCGGAGCGAACCATTCGCGGCTGACGAGCACGACGTATCCGAGCGGATTTGTCTTGACTTACAACTACTCGAGCGGGTTGAATGGAAATATTAGCACTACAGCGCAGCATTAGATTATGCACTTATGCCGCCGCCTTTTGTGGGAAAACGATGCTTGCGCGTTTCGACGTTGATGATAGCGAGCCACGT
>JAYVQG010000392.1:0-43867 GCA_043757025.1 Limnoglobus sp. | reverse complement strand
CTGGAGGATTACTTCGCAAACCGACCGACGTCGCAACTCCGACGCGGCGACCCGAAGACGCCCGCCATCTAATCCGGACAAAGCGTGGCCTGCACCCCCCGCGATACCCCTAACAAACGGGCACGCGACGTTTGCACGGCCTGCGACTACATTACGAATCTTCACACTTTATCGTCGCCTTGAGGTTCCCGGATGTTCCCGCTCGCATTGTTAGTCGCCATCGGTTCCACGGCACAAGTTCCCACCGCACCCATGCCGCGAATTGTGGAAGCGAAGAAAGCGGAAGTCGCGCCGCCGGTTGGGGCGTTGCGGTTGCGGAGCGTCGGCCCGGCGGTGACTTCGGGGCGGATCGTCGGCTTCGCGGTCAACCCGAAGGATCGCTCGAATTACTACGTGGCGGTGGCGTGTGGTGGCGTGTGGAAGACGACCAACGCGGGGACGACGTGGCAAGCGGTGTTCGATGGCGAAGGTTCGTACTCGATCGGCTGCGTGGTGCTCGACCCGAAGAACCCGAATGTGGTCTGGGTGGGTACCGGCGAGTACAACAGCCAGCGCAGCGTGGCGTACGGCGATGGCGTTTATAAGAGCATCGACGGCGGCAAATCGTGGGCGAATGTCGGCCTCAAGACGAGCGAGCACATCGGGAAGATCGTCGTCGATCCGCGCGATTCGAACACGGTCTACGTCGCCGCACAAGGGCCACTCTGGGGGCCGGGTGGCGAGCGCGGACTTTACAAAACCATCGACGGCGGCAAGAACTGGACGCGAATCCTGACGATCGACGAGAACAGCGGCGTCACCGATTTCGTCGTCGATCCGCGGAACCCGGACATTCTCGTTGCCGCTAGCTATCAACGTCGGCGGCACGTCTGGACGCTCATCAACGGCGGGCCGGGTTCGGGCGTGCATCGCTCGATCGATGGCGGCAAAACCTGGAAGAAACTCGGTGGCGGTTTACCCGGCGGCGACATCGGCCGCATCGGCTTGGCGATGGCACCGACCGCACCCGACACACTGTATGCGATCGTCGAAGCGGGCGACAAAGCGGGTGGCATTTTCCGCAGTACCGACTTCGGCATCACGTGGGAGAAACGCAACCCGTTCGATGCCCAGGCCCAATACTATTCGCACCTCGTCGTCGATCCCGCCAACAAGGATCGCCTCTACGCGATGGGCGTGTTCATACAGGTTTCCGACGATGGCGGCGCGACGCTCCGCAACCTCGGCGAAGTCAACAAACACGTCGATAACCACGAGATTTGGATCGACCCGAGCCAGCCGAATTATTATCTCGTCGGCTGCGATGGCGGCATTTACGAGAGCTTCGATAAAGGTGCGAACTGGCACTTCAAGTCGAACTTACCCGTCACGCAATTCTACGATATCGGCGTCGATCAGAACCCAGCGAGCGGGCCGTTTTACCACATTTACGGCGGCACGCAGGATAACTTCACGCTCGGCGGCCCGGTGCGAACGCGCAGCCGCAACGGCATCACCAACGCCGATTGGTACGTCGTGCAGGGCGGCGATGGCTTCCATTGCAAAGTCGATCCGACCGACCCGAACACCGTATACGGCGAATATCAATACGGCGGACTGTGCCGATTCGACCGCAAAACGGGCAACAGCGTCGATATCCAACCGCAGGCCGCCCCCGGCGAACCGCCACTGCGCTGGAACTGGGATGCGGCATTCACGATCAGCCCGCACAACCCGAAACGGTTGTACTTCGCCGCGAATAAACTCTTCCGCAGCGACGACCGCGGCGACACGTGGAAGCCCGTCAGCGGCGATCTCACGCGGCAACTCGATCGCGACAAACTACCCGTTATGGGCAAAGTCTGGGGCCCCGATGCGGTATCGAAACACGTCTCGACGAGTTTCTACGGCAACATCGTCGCGCTCGCCGAATCGCCTGTGAAAGAAGGCCTGTTGTACGTCGGCACCGACGATGGCTTGATCCAGGTCAGCGAAGATGGCGGGCAGATTTGGCGCAAAATCGAAACCTTCCCCGGCGTGCCCGAGAAGACGTACGTCAGCAAAATCGTCGCGTCGCAGCTGGAGCCGTTCACGGTGTATGCGTCGTTCGATGCGCACAAGAACGCGGACTTCAAACCGTACTTATTGAAGAGCAGCGATGCCGGTCGAAGCTGGGTTTCGATCGTTGGCGACCTGCCCGAGCGCGGCTCGGTGTACTGCCTTGCCGAGGACCACGCGAACTCGAACTTACTGTTCTGCGGCACCGAATTCGGGCTGTTCGCGACGGTCGATGGCGGCAAGAAATGGCACCGCATGAAGAACGGCCTGCCGACGATTCAGGTGAAAGACTTGGTCATTCAGAAAGCGAACGACGACCTCGTCGTCGGCACCTTCGGGCGCGGCTTTTACGTGATCGACGACATCCGCCCGCTCCGCGAACTGACACCGGCTACGCTCGCGCTGCCCGCGCACCTGTGTACGGTTCGCGACACGATTTTGTACATTCCTTTGGCCCAATACGGTGGGGGCGGCAAGGCGTTTCAAGGGGCGTCGTTCTACACCACCGAGAACCCCGCCTACGGTGTCACGTTCACGGTGCATCTAGCGGATGCGCCGAAAAGCCTGAAGGCGAAGCGGAAAGACGCCGAGCGCGACGCGGAGAAAGCCGGGAAGCCGCTGCCGTACGCGACGAAGGACGAACTGCGAGCCGAGACGGAAGAGGAAGCGATCAGTACGGTGTTGCTGATTTCCGACTTCAACAACGACGTGTTGCGACAAGTGAATGTACCGAGTGCGGCGGGCGTCCACCGCGTGACGTGGGACTTGCGCGAATCGGGTGTGACCCTTGGTGGTGACGACGATTCCGGTGGCGGGCCGCTGACGATGCCCGGCCGTTATCGCGCGACGCTCGTTCGGCGTATCGGTGCGAAGCGAACGCCACTCGCACCATCGATCGAGTTCGCAATTAAACCCGACCCACTCACGCCGCTCACCGGTGCGGACTACGTGGACATCGCGGCATTCCAAACCAAAGTGAAGGGGCTACGTCGCACACTGTCCGGCACATCGAGTGCGGCAAACGACCTCGCCACGAAGCTCGATCTCATCCGCAAAGCGTTCGATCAGTCACCGAAAATCGACGAGCCTGCGAAGGAAGCCGTGCGGATTCTGCAAGAGAAACTGCGAGTGTTGCAGCGAAAACTAAACGGCGATCGCGTGTTGGCGGCACGCAACGAGAACGTGCCCGATTCGGTTTCGCAACGGGTGAACTACGCGGCGAACTTCGATGCGCTGGCCAAGCCGACCGAAACGCAGAGAGCCTCGTACGCGGCGGCTACCATGGAACTGACGGCGCTACTGGCCGAGTTGAAGGCAATGATTGAAATGGATGTGCCCACGCTGGAAAAGAAGCTCGACGCGGCCGGGGCACCGCTGACGCCGGGGCGGTTGCCGAAGATCGAAGATAAGTGATTATTGGTGAGAGACTCCCACCGAGATGAACTCGGTGGCTCGTTAATCATCGTTATCTGCCCTCGTTCTCGAAGTGGGACTTGGCGCTACTCCACAAGGCGAATGCGCTGAGTATGAGCGAGATCGTGGCCATCAGGCTGCCGCAGATCGCGGGGATGTGTTCGTTGAGCGTGCGTCGTGTCGCTGTGTTCCACTTGCGAACGAGTGCGTGAACCGCGAGCGGTGGGCTGAGCGCTTCGATGTAATGGTCCACTTCTTCGATGCCAAACCATTCCCATGCGGCCAATCGGAAAAACACTCCAAGCATTGGCGGCACCGCGAAGATCGTGGCGAGGATCACGAGATACCACGTAGCGGCCCGCGCCACCGTGAGGCAGCGCACCGATAGCCAGATGCCGAGCGAAAGCGAAAATGCGATCTTCGCCGCGATGAGCACGACGACGACGACGCAGCAGACGGGATGAATGCTGCGCGTAATCACAGCGAAGGCAGCGAAGATCGCGAGGCCGATCAGCCACGGTTTCAGCCACAACGCCGAAGCAAGGACTTTTGCCCAGAGGATGTCGACGCGATCGATCGGCAGGATAAGCAAGGAATCGAGCGTTTGCCGTTTGCGTTCGCGGACGACGGCCGACGTAGCCATCATTCCCGCGAACGGCGCGAACGCCACGACGGCAGCCAGTGCCGCGGCGTGCAGTAAGGGTGTCACGAATGGCGACGGGCTTTCTCCATGCACGATCAGTTCCAGCATCGCGATGAATATCCCAAACCCGACCGGTACCGCGAACACGACGAGGCCGCCAAACAAACAGCCTTTCCGAAGGCTGCGATCGAGGTTCGCGACGCGGTCCGCGAAGTAGCGTTCCTTCCACAACAACGGGTCATCGTCTTTCCGCATCGGTGGCACGGGCTTCAACCGAAGCGGCGAGCGCTCGCGGCGGGGCGACGCCGGTTCCGGTTCCAATACGGGCAACGCGGCGAGTGGCACGCGCGGCGGGGCGTTCAGCAGATACGTGCGGATACCACCGAGCGCGAGCAGCGTACAGACGAGCGATGCGGTGCCGTGAATCGTCACGAATCTCCCAATCGCATCTTCGAGGTTTAGCCCGCCCCACGTGCGCGACGGTCCCTGATTTAAAGCACCGAGTGTGAAAACGAACGGCGACACGATAAACAACGGGCCTGCAATCGACACGCAACAGCCACTCACCAAAGCGAGCAAAAACACCGCCGAGTAGGCATTGGTCAACACCGGTCGCAACGTCTCCGAACGCGTTGCCGTCCACATTGAGAAGGTGGCGAGGCTCAGTGTGGAAATGAACGCGGCGACGAAGCAGACGACGAGGACGGTACCATCGATACCGCCGAACAGCATCGTTAGCGTGAGTATCGGCAAGCCCGTCATGGCGAAGCCGAAGATGTACACGAGCCGCGCGAGCAACTTGCCGACGATGATTTCGCGATTCGACAACAACGATCCCCGCAGGAAGTCGATCGTCTGGCGATCTTTTTCCTCGATGATCGCGCCGCCCGCAAACACCGGCGTGATGAGCGACAGCGCAATCAGTTGGCAGATAAAAAACATCTGCGCGAACGATGCGGCAAAACTCGCCATGCGGTCGAGTGGAAAGACGACATCGTGGCCGACGATCAGTTCGATGGGGCTGAGTTCCTTGAACTCGCGAACGTAAGTCGCGAGCAGCCCGATCATCAGCATCACGGCATAGAGCACGCGCAACCGCAGATGCACGCCGCCGCGTGCCAGCCGCAGCATCTCGATGGCGAACAGCGGCCCGACAATCGACGGCGAATCGTACGGACGCCCGCGCAGTCGCCGATAGTTCGCGATGATTTTCAGCACGATGCCGGGGAGTACCGTGCAGCCCGCGCCGAAAAACAACGCGAGTGCGATGATCTCAAGTAGTCTAGCCCCCGACATTCGGTGTCTCCCGCTCGTTGGCGCTTCGGTCGAGCAATGGCCCCGCCTCAGTTGCCGGATCGCACGCCGCCTCGAACCGCCGCACCGCCATTCGCCATATCCAACGGGCGATCAGCAAGTTACTGACGAACCCCAAGACATACCCACCGGCATAGAGCCACAACTCTTTGAACGGCACCTCCTGCGCGGCACCGAGGCCGATGACGGCCGCCGGGGGAATCATGCCCACGAAGAGATACTTGAGCGGCGAATCCATCCCACCCGTGATGTAAATCAACAGCCCGAAGAGCGCGCTTCCCCCCACCAAGCCGATGAGCGTCTGCCAGCCGTTCCGTCGCTGGGCGACTTCGAACGTCGGCGCGTTCGCCGATTGCAACATGCCGCGTGCCACGCCGATGAACGCGAGTTCGATCGCGAAGACAATCAGCACTGGGTACGCCCACCACGCCCACGCACCGCACGCAATCGGCCCGATGCTCGCGAGTACCAGCCCGATCGCGATGCCTCGCGTTAACCCGAGGATGCCGCGTCGCTTTTGCGCCATGATTTCTTTTGGCTCGATCGGCGTGAGCAACAGGCTCGTCAGCGTGTCGCGTTCGCGTTCCATGGCAATCGAGTAGAGGCCGTAAGTACTCGCGGAGGACATCATCAACACGACGATCAACATCGGGTAAAACCGCGCACCCGCAATAATATCCTTTCCGTATCCACCGACGTCCGATATCGAAGCGGCGAGGAATGCGACCGTCGGGATCCCAAACAAGACGATAAACGATATGCGGTTCGCACGCTTCCTGTTGCCGAATTTCGCAAGGAGCGGGTTGCAGAATTGCTCCTTCCAGCGAATCGGAAAATCGTCGATGGGCGGTCGCACCGTTCGTGCATCCTCGTTGGTTTTGCCACCACTCGACAGCCGATCGTCGGCGGAGAATTCGCGTAGCAGCGATGCGGCTCGCATACACGCGAACAAGCCGATAGCGGTGTGAAATGCGGCATACGCCGGGAAATCGCGAGCGATCCCCGCCACGCCACCACCCGCCCCGGTGACCCACGTCGTGAGCCGCGCGACCAAGTTGCCCGTCGAGATCCAGTTGACGACATCGCCCACCGAAACCGTCGGCACACGGTTCGGCGCACCGGGAAAGAACCAGATTGACGGGTAATTTTGCAACATTTGCAACGAGAAACTCAGTGCCAGATACGGAATCACGTACTTGAGAATCCAGCCTCCGCTCGCTTTTTTCGTCGCCGCTTTCACCGAGCCGAGCGCAGCCAGCCCCGCGAGTGACAGCATGGTGACACTGAAGTAGCCGAACGTGTAGAGGATGATTTCCGGCTCGACGCCGAACAGCAACGGCAGCGAAAGGATGATCGGCACCGCGGGGAGAACGTACATCGCCATACCGAACGCACGCGCGAAGAGCTTGCCGATGACGAGCTCGCGACCGCGCAGATCGGTGACGAGCACGAAGTCCATCCGCTTCGATTCGCGATCTTCGGCAATCGCGTAGGAAAGATACGTGAGGCCCGCCGAACCGCAGATGAGAACGAGATAGAAAAACAAAATCGCGAAGCCAGCGCTGGCGATCATTTTCGCTTGAGTCGGAGTGATGTCGGAATTTGACGATTCGCCGAATGCCGCGAAATAGAGCACGAGTACGGGCAGCCCCATCGCCGCCGCAACGATCGGCCGCCAGAGGTGAATCCGTTGTTTGCGCGACATCCGCGTGAGTTCGAGCTTCAAAAACGGCCCGAACAGCAAGAACTCCCGCTCCGCCGTCACGCACGACAACGCCAACAACCCGATGCCGACCACCGCGAGTAGCGGCGACACCGTAAATGCCAATGCGACGAGAATCGCACCGATCGGTGCGATCAGCCACGCCCACCGCTCGGGGTCGAATCGGGCACGAACGGGCGGATCAATCGTTGGGGACATAGTGTTGATGTTCGCAGTGTCGCCGAAATTGCCCAGTTCCTTTCACTGTAAGATAAGCCGGTACGCATTTCGAGAGTGTCTATTTCTGGGGGAGTTTCAGCGAGAAGTTCGGGTCGCCGTAATGAATGTAGTCGGCCCAGTCGGAAGATTTCGCTTTTTCGACAGCTTTCCGGCCAGCGAGGAGCGCTCGCCCCACGGAACTTCCGTTGGCAAGTTCGGAGTAGAAACTCCCCGCGAACGCCTCGGCGGCATCGTCGCCCACCGGCCAGTACGTGCCGATGAGTTGCGGGATGCCGTTGACCAAGAACGCCTCGGCGAAGGAGATCGTCTTGGCCATCCGCGTGGGGGCATCTTCCTGGCGTCCCCGAACGCGGGCCGATTGACAGGCGTTGAAGAAAACGAGCGTGGGCAGCGTCGAAAGCTTGCCGATGTCTTCGCCGGTCACCATCACGTTACCCGCCGCGACGATCCCACTATCTTGCGGACTATCGGGTGTGAATCCGGCGTGACCGGCATAGTGGATCGCGTCGTACTTCCCCGAAGAAAACCGTTCGAGGATCTCATCGTGCGTGGCCTTGTCTTCTTTGAGTACGTCGACTTTGACGTTGGTAAGCCCGTTCAACTTTGCGAACACTTTCTCGCCTTCTTTGTCCGCCCCTTCGAGATTGCTCGTCGGGTTGACGATCAACAGTACGTTGAGCGTCTTATCGGCTTTGCGCTGCTCGAGCCATTTCGCCACCGACAGCCCGCCCGATGCATAGCGCCGACTCATCCCGCCTGCCAGCGAGGGAATCACGTCGTCGAATCGGATGGTCTCCCACGGGATTTTTGTCGCAAACGCATCGTTGACGATCGTCAGATGCTGTGCGCGAATCTCCGGTGAAGCGAGCAACTGGCGAATCCCCGGTGGCACGACGAGTTCCGCCAGTTCCTTCCCGAACTGCTTCACGTTGAACGGGGCCACACCCACCTTCTTCAGCAACGCGTCGAGATCCTCTTTCGAAACGTCGATCTGCTCTTGGAGAACGGTCGCTTTCCCGCCCGATGTGAGTGCGGAGAAATCGAACGTCACCGCATCGCGAGTACGTTCTTCGTCGGTGCGAACCGAGAGATACGTCGACGATTCGGCAGTCGGATTTTTCGCAGAGGCCATCCGCGAGTTGATCTCGCCGGCGTCGCCGAATTCGACTTCGTCTAGGATGACTTCGGTTTCGCCGAAGAAGCCGTTGATAGCCTGACCGATGATGTGCTGCTTCACGACCTCGAACTTTTCGCGGTCGCGTTCGCAGATGATAATCCGACGGAAGCGATGCATCGGATCGGCATCGTTCAAGCCGTCGAGGAAACCGAGAATGAGGTTCTCGAGTGCCAGTTCGGGCGTCAGTTTCGAGTTGGCACCGAAGATGACGGTGGAAAATTCGTAGATGCGACAGCCGACCAGCGTGCGAATAACGTTCGCTGCGGCGAAGCGGTGCATTTTCTCGTCGAGTTGTTCGAACGGCCCGAGTCCGGCGAAGAGAACCATGTCCGCGCCGATCTTCCGCGTGGGGCACGGCAGAATGAAAATCTGGCCCGCCTGCGCTTCGAACATGCGCCGTTGCGTCATCTCGACGACGGCCCCCGAGAGAAATTCGTTGATGGAACTCGCAGCTCCGCCCGCTTGCACGTTTTGAAACAGACCGACGACCGTCACTTTCGCATCGGCTTCGGTGAGGATACCGCGTGCGAGTGTGATCTCGAGCCGACGACGCGGTCGCTGACCGATGCTCAACCCCGTTAGCTTCTTCGCTGCGGACGGAGTCGTGCCGAGCGGCCCGCGTGAAACCTTCGGCTTTGCGGTCGAACCGCCGAAAATCGACTCGAGCAATTCGCGGTGGTCGGCGGCCGTCAGTTGCTCGCCTACGCGACCGTCGAACGGCACCTCGGCTGCCAGTTCGGTACTGCGTACCGTTCGCGTTCGCTGCGTCCCTCGCGCACGGGTCGGCGTGTCGTCGGGCCAGTCGGCCGGCGATTTGAGGAGCACGTCGATTGTGGCATCGCTCACCTCGCGATCCGTGGGAAGATTCTGGTGTTCCGACGAAACGAGTTTGGTTTTGACACCCGCTAACTGTGCCGAATCGAAGGGAACCGTTCCATCGCCGGCCAGCGAGAGTTTGTAGGAAATGTCCGTGTCCGTGAAACTGGCATCGGTGTTCGTGTCGAGCGAATTCGTGGCAATCAGGTAGTGCGTTTCGGGGTCGGGATCCGGATAGAGTGCGGCGAGTTCGTTCGCGCGGTCCAACCATTTTTGAACGGGCTTCGGATGCGTGCCACGCCAGTTCCATTTGCCGGTTTGGTAAAACTCCGAGTGCGCATATTTGCTCTGAAACGGTAACAGTTGGTAAACCGATGGGAACGTGTTGAAGACGTTCTCCATCAGTTCGTCCATGTCGTGCTGCAAGTCGATACGCTCGACTTTATTTGCCAGATCGTGCGACCCGTCGAACAGTTGCAGCGAATTGAACGAGCCGTGATTCGGCGTGCCGAGCATGACGAGCCGATCGACTTTCGCACGCACCTCGTCGTCGCGGAGTGCGAGCCGCGCGATGAGTCCGCCCATGCTGTGCCCGACGAGGCTGACCTTCGGGAACGGCTCCTCTTTGATCCGCTCGATCAGCACCTTCGCCGATTCTTCGAGATCGAGACGCCAGTCGTAGTAGTGATTGTCGACGTTAAAACCGGCGGATTGTAGCCGCTTCCGAAACGCATAATAAAAGTACGGAACGACATCGAGTGCATCGTAAGAATGATCGCCATCTTCCCCGAGTGCGAGATCGTACAACGCCCCGGCGGCGATCTTCAACGGGTTGATCCAGATCGTGCCGAATAACCCCCGACGACCGAGCGTCGAACCCATAATCCCCGGAAGCACCAACACGCGCCGCTGTTGCCCACGCACGCTACGCGCGGGCGGTTTTTTGGCTAAGTCCACCAACTCCGCGTACTGTTCCGCGCCGAAATAATCTCGCAGCTTGTCGGCTTGCTCGCCCGACTTCAAGTATCGATCGATTTCCTGCGACGAGAAATCGAACGCGGTGCGCGTCGCTGGGTTGGAAGATTTTGCCACGATTGCCTCGGAAAAGGGTCGTCAGTCGCAGAATACGTTCAACACTATGTGATGATGCAATGGCGGTTGGTACGCTGTCAAACAGATAATGTGCAGAATGCGGATATTCGCAGGTAAATTGCGACGATCGTGCCGAGTAGTGGGAACTTGCACGATTTCCCAATTATGGAGCTTCACACGATGCGCCCGGAAATTATCGACGAACTCGAACGCTTGCACGAAGTGTTGCAGTTACGGCGTTTGAACCCCGTTTGGGCCAAGTGCGAGATCGTGTTGGGCCTTGCGGCGGTTGGCGTCGGGTCGTTCATCGGCATGGGCTTGTCCGTGCGTGCGAACCCATCGCCGGACGTCGCCGAATGGCTCGCTCCGCTCGCGCTTTTCACTTTTGGCGGCTATCTCGCCCTCGCCGGGCACCGGAGTCACTTGTATCAATCGAGTAACGCGCTCGTTGCGTACCTCGCCGGGCAGTCGCGTTTCCCCGAACCGAAAAGTACCGAGTACCACCCATGAGCATTCTCGTCGACGCATCTACCAAAGTGATCTGCCAGGGTATCACGGGGTCTGCGGGTAGCTTCCACACCGATCAATGTCTGCTGTACGGCAGTCAGTTCGTCGGCGGCGTGACCCCGAAAAAGGGCGGCACGACCTGGACGGGAAAAGAATCGAAGAAACAATTGCCGGTGTTCAACACCGTGGCTGAAGCCGTGGCGAAAACCGGCGCGACCGCGACGATGATCTTCGTCCCGCCCGGTGGGGCCGCCGACGCGATCATGGAAGCCGCCGACGCCGGGATTCGGCTCATCGTCGCGATCACCGAAGGCATTCCCGTTCTCGATATGGCGAAGGCCAAGCGGTTCGTGCAATCGAAGCCGGGCAGCCGCCTGATCGGGCCGAACTGCCCCGGTATCATCACGCCCGGCCAGTGCAAAATCGGCATCATGCCGGGCTACATTCACAAGCCGACCGAACCGGGCAAAACCGGCGTCGGCATCATCAGCCGTTCCGGCACGCTCACCTACGAAGCGGTCTTCCAACTCTCCGCACTCGGTTATTCGCAATCGACCTGCGTCGGCATCGGCGGCGACCCGATCATCGGCACGAACCAGATCGACCTGCTGGAAATGTTCGAGAACGATCCCGGCACGTCGGCGATTCTGATGATCGGCGAAATCGGCGGCACAGCCGAGGAACTTGCCGCCGCCTACGTGGCGAAGCACATGAAGAAGCCCGTCGCGGCGTTCATCGCCGGTCAGACCGCCCCCGCCGGTCGCCGCATGGGCCACGCCGGGGCGATCATCAGCGGCGGCAGTGGCAGCGCCGCCGATAAAATCGCCGCCCTGAAAAAGGCCGGCATCGCAACCGCACCGACCCCCGCCGACCTCGGCGCAGCCGTGCAACAAGCCTTCGCCGCAAAGAAGTAACGAGCCAATCGCTATTGTGAAACCCGCGCGGCAACGGATAGAATTCCGTTGCCGTTCGCATTCTGGGAGTAACCGACATGACTGCACCACCCACTCCGTACCGCTTTTCCGTGAAGCAATATCAGCAGATGATCGAAGTGGGCGTTCTCACCGACGACGACAAAATCGAACTGCTCGAAGGTTACTTGGTGACAAAAATGCCGCGAAACCCACCCCATGAGAACGCGATCCAGCGATTCAATCGTACGCTTTCCCGAATCACTCCCGATGAATGGCGGCTACGGTGTCAGTCGTCGATTGCGTGCAGCGATAGCCAGCCCGAACCCGATTTCGCAATCGTTCGAGGAGACGACCAAACGTTTGCACTCCGGCATCTCGCACCGGCAGAAGTGGGCCTTGCGATCGAAGTCTCCGATAGTTCGCTGACACGCGATCGCATCGACAAGGCCCGAGTCTATGCCCGTGCGGGCATCGTCGAATACTGGATCGCGAACCTCGTCGATCGTCAGATTGAAGTCCACACGCTCCCCGTTGGCGACGGCTACACGAACGTGCAAAACTACACGGCAGGGCAATCGCTGCCACTCATGCTCGATGGCGTCGCGGTGGCGACGATCGCAGTCGAACAACTTCTGCCATGATGAACTCAGCCGGTGCCGCAACAGGATGCGGTTGGCAGGCCGATCGCTTTCTTCTGCATCGCACTCGGTGGCACATCGTTGGCGGGGTTTTGGTCGAAGAAGCCGTTCGGCTTGAGCAGGAAGCCGATGTACGCGGTCGGCATTACGGGGTAATCTTCGGGCCGCGGCAGGTGCGTGTGGCCGAAGGTGTACCAGAGCACGACATCGGTATTTTCAATCGGCCGATCTGCCTCCGTCCAGCGCGGCAAACCGTCGCCGCCGACACTCTGATTCGGATAATCGCCTGCCGCATATCGCTCGTTCGCAGCAAACGGCGTCACCCAGACATGATGATTCACGAAGCCCGCTCGCTTGCGCCACCATGCCTCCGGCGACGCGTATGGCACCGCGTTGTCGCCGGGGAACAACTTGTAACCCACCGGCTCGCCGACTGCGTTTTTCACGCTCGGGTTGACGATCTTCCAGGCGCGTGCGGTTTCGAGGTTGAGGTTCGCGCACGCTCGTTTTTCAGTCGTTAACGCCGTGGCCTGCGAACGGAAGGCGTTTGCGTACGGGTTCGCTTCATCGACGGCGTCGGCCACGACGTCGATTTGTTGCACGGTGTTCTGCGTGCCATCGATATCGAAATCGAGCCGCATGTTGAAGAAGTGCTGATGGTGCGGCGCGTACAGTTGCGGGGCGATCATCGAGCCGTGTGGTGGCTTCTCGCCGGGCTGTGCGGCCCCGAGCGAGAGTATGCCCGTCAGCTTGATTTCAAACTGGATGTTGCCATCCTGGTAGAAGTACCAGAAGAAGCCATACTCGTAGTTTTCGACCGTGCTGACCGACGAGACGACGAAGCGGCGCGAGCGTCGCACTTCGGGGGGAATCCGGCAATCGGCGGTCGGTGTGCTTCCACAAAATGCCGAAGTCTTCTTCGTGCATACAGATCGCGTTCGCGATCGTTAGCGGGCGGCCGCGACTGTCGCAAAGGTGGCCGTCGAGGTAGACGATATGCCCGAGGCAATCGCACCCGAGGCGCAGGCTGTTGGCGCACATTCCCATGCCGTATTCGCCGACATCGAACGCATTCTTGCGGGCTTGCGTCGGTCGCGGATCGCCGTACGGCACGACCATTTCCGTAAGCGATGCGCGGTACAGAATCGAACGATCCGCGTAGCGGATGTGGTGGAGCGTTAGTCCTTCGCGGGCATTGAAGCCGACGACGAATTTCCAGTTCTGCCAGGCAATACTGTTGCCATCGACGGTGAAACTCGGCCCGTTCGGCTGCGTGATGCTGAGCGGCTGAATGTCCGTCCGTTGATTCGGCACGCGGTCGGCAGCGTAATGGCCACTCTGCGGCGGCAGCGGCCATTGGCCGTATTCTTCGACGCGCAGCACCGTCATCGTGTTGAGGTCCACGACGGGTCGAATGCCTTCGATGGGCCGTGCGTAACCGTTGTCGGTCGGGTCGGATCGCAGGAAGCAAAGCGGGCGTGCGAGGCGGCGCGTGCGATCTTCCTCCGTGCCGTAATTGCCCGCACTCCAAATGTCGACCATCACGAGTGACGGGTCGATGTCACCGTACTGTTTCTTCAACGCGGCATGAAATGCCGGGCTGGTCAGAACGGCGCGTTCGCACTCGACTTGTTCGTCGATCGACATCATCGGCTGCGTACCCACCGGCGTCGGTTGCAGCGACGTCACGCGGTTCTGCGTGAGGTTCAAGCCCACAACCCATCCACCATTCGTGGCGTTATCGAACAGGATCGCCGAAGCTTCGCGGTCGGGTGTCGTTCTCCGATTGTGAACCGAGTTTTTATCCGGCTCTTCGAGCGTGACACTGATGATGCGAACCGTCGCAGAAAACTGCGGCAACGCTTTGACGAGCGCAACGGCAGCCTGAACCTCAACCGCAGACAGCGGCGCAAGGGGATGACTCGCGGACATGCAATCACTCCAGGTGGGCAACACGAGACCCGCGAGGCAGGAGAGAACGGGCCACCATCAGTATCGCGAACATGGTGGCGGTAGGCTACGGGGTAAGTTAAAACGACTTGCCGAATCGTCCTTATTGGGAGTTGCTGATGAAGTATCTCCACACCACCTGCCTCCGTGCCCACGGCATGAACGGACTTCGCCTGCATCTTAAATTCCCCACTTCGTTTAGCCGCGACGCGAAGGCTTTGCGTAGCGAAGCGCGGAGGCGAACTCTCACAACAATCGTGTTATCATTCGTGACATCGTGCCTCGCGCTTCGCTCCGAAGACTACGCGGCGCGGCTAAATCCGAATTCTGGTCGTGTCGCGAAAATGTCGGTACATACGCCGAGTACCAGTCGCGGCAAAATACCTCGAAGCCGATCCGTGATTTGCGATCAAAAGTGGCATTTCGAGTCGAAAAAATGCCAAAAACACGGTTTTAGAAACTCCGCAATTGTGACTTGCGTCGGATTTTTCACCCCGTTCGCACGCTCCAGAAACGTATTCTCCCTATCGTGCTTCGATCCGTTGACGTAGAGTGGTGCTTACGCCACGACACAACCGAGCCTTTCCCATGCCTTACACCGCCGAGATCAGCCGGACGAATCCGGCTTGCGTGCTGATCCTCATCGACCAATCGGGGTCGATGGACGGGCCGTTTGCGGGGGCACCCGAGAAGAAGAAATCCGAGGGCGTCGCCGATGCCGTCAATCGGCTGATCCAGAATATGGTGCTGAAGTGCGCGAAGATCGACGGCGTTCGCGATTACTTCCACGTGGGGTTGATCGGCTACGGTGGCGAACTCACGGCGGGCCTCGGTACGACGTTGCCAGACGATGTGCTCGTGCCGATCAGCCAACTGGCGGATCAGCCGATTCGCGTCGAAACGCGGATTCGCCTCGTCGATGACGGTGCGGGCGGCGTGGTCGAACAAGGCGTGAAGTTTCCCGTGTGGTACGAGCCAGCCGCGATGGGCCGCACGCTGATGCACGCCGCGTTCGAGGCCGCGGAGTTGATCGTTTCGAGCTTCATTTTGAACTACCCGGACTCGTTCCCGCCGATCATCTTGAACATCACTGATGGCCGCCCGAGCGATGCGAACCCGTTGCCGGTGGCGAAGCGAATCCAGCGATTGGCCACAACCGACGGTAGCGTGCTGGTGTTTAACCTGCTGATGTCGTCGGACCCGAAGCCGCCGATATACTTCCTCGAAGACGATGGCGTGCTACTCGACACCTACTCGAAGTTGCTGTTCCGCATGTCGAGCGTGTTGCCGCCGAAACTGATGCTCGCCGCAAAAGCGGACGGTTTCGCGGTCAACGAAGGGGCGCGGGGCGTCGTGTTCAATGCAGACCTCGTCGCCGTCGTTCGCTTCTTAGACATCGGCACCCGTGTGACCGCGGTTGTGCGATAAGGTTACCCGGTTTTTGTAGCTGGGGTCTATGACCCCGGTTGTCCCACCGGCCTCAAAGAGGCCAGCTACATCAGTTGTCCCACTGGCCTCAAATTGGCCAGTTACATCAGTCAGATAAAACCCCGTTGGGGTAAAGCGAATACCAACCAGAATGGCCATGCTCCCCATCACGTTGAAGATCCTTGCGTTTACGACGCCGAAAGACGGGCAAACGGCGGCGCAGAACGAGGATGCCGTCGCGATTGGTGCCAATACGAATCGCGTGGGGATCGCCGATGGCGCGTCCGAAGGCTGGCAATCTGGGGCGTGGGCCAACGCGGTGGCGATGTCGTTCGTTGAGACTCCACCGGACCCGGACAGTTTCCCCGAATGGCTTTACGAGACGCGGAAGAATGCACCGAAACCGGCATCGTCCGGTTCGTGGTACGCCGAGGCCAAGCAGGAAACAGGTGCGTTTTCGACGCTGCTCGGTATCGCATTCGAGGCGAGCAAATCGGGCATCGGTGCGAAGTGGCGGGCCGTGGCCGTGGGCGATTCGTGCGTGTTTCAGGTGCGTGCGAACCGCCTCCTCGCGAAGTTTCCCATCGAACGCGCGGCGGACTTCTCGAACCGTCCCGCACTCATTGGTACGGCGGAACGCTCGGCGATACCCGCGCCCGAATGGTTCGCGGGCCGCACCGAGGTCGGAGACACATTCTACCTGTTAACCGATGCGCTCGCCGAGTGGTTCTTGCGCGTCGCCGAGGCCGGTGGGGAACCGTGGAGCGAGTGGAACCGTCTGAGCACCGCGACGGACTTCGCCGTGTGGATACAATTGCTGCGAAGTACCCGCGTGCTAAAAAACGACGACACGACCAGCGTGCGCATCGAAATCCAGCAGGCATCTTAAAGAGAAGAGTTTCACCGCAGAGGCCGCAAAGAACGCGGAGTGACGCGAATTCAAAAGATGTCGAGTTTGTAACTTCTGTTTGTTTCCTTTGCGGACTCTGCGCCCTCCGCAGTTAAAGTTCTTTTGATTGATACTGCTGAATGATCGGAGACGAGCGAAATGAGTTGGCCCCTTTCCCAGGATTTTAACGAAGCCGTGCAAAACGCGAGCACGGCCTTTAGCGACCCGGTTTTGAAGGGCGGGAAGGTCGTCACGAACGCGATGGGGATGCCGGTCCCGCGTTCGGGTAACTACGCCGACGTGTATCAGGTAATTGGTGCCGATGGCCAGGCGTGGGCGGTGAAGTGCTTCACGCGCTCCGTCGCGACGGGGATCGAAGGCCGCTTCGCCGCTATTGCCGACCACCTCAATCAGGCGAACTTGCCGTTCACCGTCGGGTTCGATTTCCAGCCCGAAGGCATCCGCGTTCGCGGCGTCAAATACCCGATCGTGAAGATGCAGTGGGTCGATGGCTTCCCGATCAATCAGTTCGTTCACGATAACCTCAATCGCGCCTCGATCCTCGAAGCGATGCTGTCGCTGTGGGTACGGCTCTGTCGGCGTTTACGCGAAACGGGCATGGCGCACTGCGACATTCAGCACGGCAACGTGTTGCTCGTTCCCGCCACGGGGAAGAATTCCACGCTCGGCCTGAAACTCGTCGATTACGACGGCCTCTACGTACCGGCGCTCGAAGGCAAACCGAGCGGCGAAGCGGGTCATGCCTCGTATCAGCATCCCGAGCGCGTGTACACGGGGGCGTATTCGGCGGACCTCGACCGCTTTCCGCACCTTGTGGTGGCCACGGCGTTACGCGGCCTGCTGATCGGCGGCCCCGCGATGTGGAAAAGGTACGACAACGGCGACAACCTGATGTTCTCGGAGAAGGATTTCAAACAACCAGCACAATCCCGACTCATGCGCGAACTCTGGGACACGGGCGACCCGTTTACCGTCGGCCTCGTCGGACACTTGGCGCTCGCGTGTACGAAACCGCTCGCGCAAACGCCGTGGCTCGACCAACTGATGCCGGGCGGGCAACCGCCGATTTTGACGCCGAACCAAGAGCGACAAGCCGCCGCAATCCTCGGCATCGCGATGGCGGGGCCAGCACCCGTTCCTGCGGTTGTTGCTGTACCAGTCGTGGCCGCGCCGCGCTTGAATTTCAACGACGATAACGATGGCGATGGAAGCCTGCCGACGGGCGACGATCGCCCTCTTCGCAGAGCGAAAGCGAACAACACCGCGTTCTTCGGCACGATCGCGATCGCCGTGATCGCATTCGGCAGTATCGCGGGCGGGGCGGCATTTTTATTCTCGAAGAAAGGCTCGGACGTCGCTCAAGCCGTGCCAACAGAACCCGCCCAACCGGTGGCAATCAAGCCGCCCGAGCCGAAACCACCGGAAGTGAAAGTGGTGCCGACTCCGACGAAGCCCAACGTGCCGAAGCCACCGGACTCGACGCCGAGCACCAATATTACGACGACGAAAATGGGTGGGCGTGTCGTGTGGAGCGCCCCATCCGACGACGACGCGGCGCCCCAGCCCGTCGTGGTGCGTTACTCCTCCGATGGTGCGAAGCTGTTCGTCGCGCCGGCGAATAAAGGCATCGTTCACGTACTCAACGCGAGCAACGGCCAGCGGGTGAGCACGTACCGGGACGAAGAAGACGCCAAGCTCATTCGCGCGGCAGCGATACCGAACGGCCGCATGTTGGTGACGACCAAAGAATCGCACTTTTACGTCTGGAACCCCGCCGACAACAAGAAAGAAAAAATCAACTACGCAAAGTCGTTCGTGTGGTCGAGCGGCATGTGGACGGATCGCAACGGCACCGTGGCACTCATGATGAACAATAACGTCGGTCGGGTCGTCGACCTGGCGAAGGGCACCGATATTACGACGTTTGAGTTGCCCGACACGAAGACGTACCGAACGTCTGCGGTACTCGCGGCCGATGGCTCGGCAGTACTGGCGATTGCGCCGAACGGGACGATGCGAATCACGGAGTTGCGCCGGGGTACGGTGCTCGTCGAAAAGCCGTTGGCCGATGCGAATTTGTTGACGGTGATGGCGTGGCTGCCGGAGCGGAAACTCGTCGTCCTTCGGGAAACCGACAAATCGCGATCGACGAACGATGCGGTAATCGTCGATGCGGACACGGGCGCAATCAAGCAAAAGATCGCCGGTCGATTCTTCCATCAAGCCGCATTCACACCCGGCGGGCAGTTCCTGATTCTCCTCGGGCCGGGTTCGATTTCGGCTTGGGCTGTCGATGGGTTCCAGAAGGTCGCGGACATTCCCGCACCGAGTCTGCCAATCGCCTACGACTTCGACATCAGCCCCGATGGCACGAAGATCGCCTATGCGGGCGCGGATCGTTCGATTCACGTGGTGGCATTCGATGCCGACACGATCAAGCCCACGGCACCATCGACTTCGCCCACGTTGCCGTCCGTAACGGTCGCGTCGCTGAGCGATCTCGCGACGATCCCGCCGGGTACGTTCACCGGTGCCATCCGTTACACCGCGCTCGATCCGAGTGGCACTTCGATTGCGATTGCCACGCAGAACGAACTGCGCGTTTTGGCCGTGCTGACGCGAATCGAGCAATTCCGCTACGTACCGCCCGATGGGAGTTTAGGCCGCGTCTGGTCTACCACGGACACCGTGATCGTCGAAGTCCGCCGTGCGGATAAAACGACCGAACTCCACACACTCGACCGCAAAACCGGTAAGCTCGCGCTCACTCGCGGCATCATCGATATCAGCCGACCCGATGGAAATTTCGTCCACATCGGGGTTTCTGCGAGTGGCGCATATGCCAGCACGATTACCGCCGGTGGTTTCTCTATCACCGACCTGCGAACGGGCCGCAACATCGTGCCGTTTCCGAACGCGATCGGAGCACGATACGCCGACTTCACCAGTCAAGGGGTATTCGTAGCCGACGAAACGACGATTCATTCGTACGATTTGACCGCAATGAGACTCGGGAAGCCGATCGTGCCAATAGGCGTCATCGCACCGTTCGACGTGGAAGACGTTTCGCCCGATGGTCGCTTCGTCCTTTGCCGCAAGCCCGGTAACATCGAGTCGGTCATTACAGTACACGCAGCGGACGGCAAACTCCTGAACAGCACGACCTGCGGCCCGCGTGGGGTTCGTGCGCGGTTCACCGCAACGAGCCAGCACTTCGTCATCGCCGATGGCAACCGCGTCGAAATCTACGATGCCGTCACCGGGAAATCGTTCGGACGGAAGTTTCAGACGAATGCCAATTCGGATATCGCCATCAGCACGGGATCGCCAGTCCTTGCCATCGCATCGCGAATGGAAGTCAGCATCTACCGTACAGGTGCCGCAACTGACACCGCGATGACAGCCGACGCGACGAAACCGATCCCGGCGGTTCGGCTGCCGATCCCCGATGCGACGGCCATCGCTGAAGCCGAAGCGAAAGTGAAAGAGTTGTACAAAGCGGATTACGCGAAGAAACTCCCCGCCGACCGCAAGAAACTCGCGGAGAAGCTCGCCAAACTCGCCGCCGAAACCGCCGGCGATGCCCCCGCAAAATACTTCCTGCTGAAGGAAGTCTGGGCGATTGGCACCGAGCTAAACGATCCTGCACTATCGACGAAAGCCATCGATGGCCTCGACGAAACGTTCGAGATCGACGGCTTCGCACAGAAGTTAGCAATGCTCGACAAGCTCAGCAGCACCGCGAGCCAGACAGCCACGCTTCGCACGGTGGCCGAACTCGCAACCGAGATGGTCGAGGAATCGGTCGAGCGCGACGAATACGAGAAAGCGCTGAAGCTGACTGCGCTCGCGATTACCAGCCTCAATCGTGCCGGGTTAAACTTGCTCGCACGCGATACCGAAGCACGGCAAACGCAGATTCGCAAAATGCGCGACGCCTTTGAAACCGTACGCACCGCCACCGAGAAACTGAAAACCACACCCGACGATGTCGCGGCCAAAGCCACCGTCGGTAAGTATCGCTGCTTTATGCAAGGCCGCTGGGACGATGGCCTCGCGCTGTTGGCCACGAGTAACGATGCCGAATTGCGCAAGATTGCCGAACTCGAATTGAAGGCGAGCACGGACATGGAAACGACCGACAGCAAACGCGGCGAAGCGTGGTGGAATTATGCGCAGAGCCTTCCCGAAACGGAGCGTACACCTTCTACGAGCCGCGCGAAATACTGGTACGCCAAAGCCCTTCAATCGCAAACGGGCCTCGATCGCGTGGCCGCCGAAAACCGACTCAAGTTCACGCAGGGTGGCATCGAATATCGCCCCGGAATCGTCGTCGAAGCCTCGTCGGGACCGTCGCTCGCAAGGCTGACAAAACGCCGTGGCCGCGTCGAATTTGGCATCGATTTTGATGCGAATGAGTTTCGCTCGTTCGCACAGTATGCCGGTGCCAAGTGGGCGGGGTACATTGTGCCGCCGACATCGGGCCGCTATAAGATTATTGCCGATACGAAAGAAGCAGTGCGCATTCGTATCGGTACCAAGCCCGATGAAAAAATCCTGATTGAAGCCAAGACTATCGGGCTAGGAAAACGCGAAGCGATCGTGTTACTCACGGATCGCCCAATACAGATCGCAATCGAATACGAATCGCAAACGACCCAGAATCACGCGATCAAACTGAAATGGATTCGCCCCGGCAGCAAAGCCGAAGAAGCGATTCCGAGTGCAGCACTCTTCCACACCAAAGCCGACGAAAAGCTAGTGATGGAGAAGTAATAATTCTGCAACGGTAACCCACCTACCTACGCGAAGCGCAAACCACCCGCTACCGACGGCAACTCAGGTCGACCAATCTTCGATTTGCAAGCCAGGCACGCGGAGAAAGTCGCGCCGGTTACGGGTGACTACCGTTGCGCCGAGTTCGATCGCGATGGCAGCGATCCGCAGGTCGTAGCGCCCGACGTTGCCTGGCCTTCAGGAGTTGTTCGAATCGCACCATCGCGGGAGTGGTGTACGTGACAAGTGAGAAGCGGCACTGCGGCGAGGAGGTCGCGAATCTCCTGCTCGATTTGTCGATGTTCGCTCATTGCGGTTCCACGTTTTGAAAATCCTGCGTGGGAATTCAAAACGCCCAGATGTACAAGACTTTGACGTGTCTCGCCGTCGGATCGCACTCGAAAATGACGGCAAACGGTGGCTCGAATTCGATTCGTTCGCGCCGTTCGCGCGACTCGCCCACTTCGTGCGCATTCCATCGAAGGCGAACGTCAATCGCGTTCGCCGCCTTCGCGAGTAACGGACGCAACTTGACATTCAGCCACAAGGCGGCAAGATCGTTTTCCGCTGAAACGACCCATTCGATTGTGTAGTTCATCCCCTTTTCTCCAAGTCGCGAAGAATGTCCGCAACAGGCCGACCCGTTTCCGTCGCGCGGCGACGGAGTTCTTCGTTGGAAATGGGCGGTTCGAAGCGGATGGTCTTCGGCTTGGCGGGGCTGAAGTAGCCGAGCAACCGGCCGTCGCGCGTGCAGACTTGCATCGAACCATCGGCCTGATCGAGCTTCGTGGCCAGTTCCGAATCGACGAGCAAAATCGACATTGTGAATCCTCGTGAGTGATCGATCTGAATTCTACACGATGCAGAAACGAATCGCCAAACTTTCCCGATGGCAAGCTCGACGATACTCCGCAGCGGCTTCCGGGTGGAAGAGAATTTCAGCCACGGGGTGTCGCTCCGTCGATTTCCTCCCATGCCGACTGGCGGACCTCATCCCAAGGTATCGGCGTCACGGTGCCGGAATCCAATTTACCCGAGCGACGCTTTACGACATTTCGCCACGTGGGATGCAACGCCGGCGTACCGTTGGGAACGCGAAAGACTCGCTCGGATTCCACCAGTTCGGCGGCATACCCGTAACAGGCACGCAGATCTTCAGGTTCGAGGTCGGGATACTCCGCGAGCAATTCCGCTTCCGGAACTCCCGCAGACAACGCGCGAAAAATATGTTCGACGCGGATTCGCAACCCGCGAATCGTCGGCTTCCCAACGAGAACGGCCGGGTCGATGGTGATGCGGTCGTGTTGCGTGACGATCATTGCAATGCCTCCTGGTGTCATCGTACGCGAAGCGCGAACCGCTATCTATGAACCTTCGCGTGGTGGGTGTCGGCCTCGCGCGAATTCCTCGCCTCGTATTGCTAGAATCAGCGGACGATTCATCGCCAACGAATCGATGGTCGCGCGACCGGTAGGCGTCAAGGCGACGACTCGCACATCATCCCATAGAAAGTGATCGTTCCAAATCTGTTCGCGGGGGTTATACAACGGCGCGGATTGGTTTGTCTCCGGGTCGATGGCGGTTTGCTTCGCCCATTTCCGCAGCGAACACGACACGCATGAAAGGGCCAGGTTATCGAGCGTTGTGGGACCACCTGCCGTACGTGGCACGACATGGTCGATATGAAATGTGGCTTCCTGGCCCAGTTGTGACAGTTGGCAATACTCGCACCGATCTCGGGCGCGAAGGATCACTTCATCGCTCAAAATTCGCGAAACTCCGCTCATGCCGATGCTCGTTCGGCGCGGAGTCGCAGTAACGTCAGCAGTTCGGCGAGGTTCACCAGACCCTCGGCTTCGCGCCGTTCCGCATCGGTCAACGGCGAACCGGCATCCTGCACATCGAGCAAATGTTGCAAGCGATCATCGACCGCGTCGGGCAATTGGAACCGCTCGAGATCGTCCGGAAGTTCCAATTCCAAGCGAAACCTCGCACTCATCGGTAACTCTCCTGGGTGGATGTCGTCATCGTACGCGAAGCGCGAGCCACCCGCTACTTCGCCGCCTTCGGCAAGAACTCGCGGTTGACGGGCGTGGCGTCGTAAATGCGGGGTAAGCCGTAGGCGGCGACGGCGATCCGCAATCCGTCCGGGCTAACCGCCACCGACCCCACCGCCTCTTTCTCGACCAGTGTGAGGATTTCGGCCCCGGTCTGGGCGTCCCAGACTTTCGCCGTCCGGTCCCAACTGCCCGAGACGATACGCGACCCGTCGGGGGTGAAGACGGTCGCGGTAATATTCCAGGTGTGGCCCCGCAGGATCGGGCCGGGGTTCCCGGTCCTGGCGTCCCACACCCGCACCACATAGTCTGCGCCGCCGGCGACCAGCCGCCCGCCGGTGGCATCGAACGCTAGCGACAGGGCGGCCGGCTGTTGAACCTGGAAGAGTTGGTCGCCGGTGGCCGCGTCCCACACCCGCACGGTAAGGTCGTTGCCCGACGTCGCGATCCGCGACCCGTCCGGACTGACGGCCACGCCCAGCACGTCCTTCGTGTGGCCCCGTAGGGTCAGAACCTCGGCCCCGGTCCCGACATCCCACACGCTCGCCGTGAAGTTCGTGCCGTCGCCGAACTGGAACCCGGCGGCGGTCACGACCTTCGTGCCGTCCGGGGTGTACGCGGCGGACGTGACGCCGCGGCCCCGCCGGTCGAGCTTCCGCAGCGAGAAGACGCTGGCCCCAGTCGTGGCGTCCCACACGTCCACGTTCTCGCCGTACGTTAGCACCCGCGTCCCGTCCGGGCTGAAGACCGCCCTTGCCTTTTCGATGATGCTCATGCCCGTGCCCGTCCGAATGCTCAAGTCTTTCGTGCCGGTGACGAGGTTCCACAGCAGGAGGTCCGAGCCACGGTGGTACAACGCGAGGCGGCGGCCGTCGGGGCTGAACGCGACGGAATGGTCCATGGTGCGCGGCAGCCGCGGCTCATACGCCCGCGTGGCGTCCCATACCTTCACCGTGCCGTCGTAGCCGCAACTGACGATCTGCGTGCCGTCAGCGCTATACATCACCGAATAGACCCCGCGGTTATGGCCGCGGAATTCGAACAGCTCGGCCCCCGTCGTGGCGTCCCACACCCGCACCGTCTGGTCGCCGCCGGTGCCGTGGGGGTTGTCGCCGCCGGTGACGATGCGGCTGCCGTCCGGGCTGAACGCGACCGACTTCAGGTCCGCCGTCGCCCCCTTGAGTGTGGCGACCGACGCGCCCGTCTTCGCGTTCCAGACCTGGGCAGTCTTTCGGTCGGCGGTGAACGCCCAATTGCCGTCCGGGCTGATGGCCACAAGCTTCACCGCGTCGGGGTGGCCGCGGAGGGTTTGCAGCTCCTTGCCGGTCTTCGCGTCCCACAGCCGGGCCGTGTGGTCCAGCGCGCCGGTCAGGATGCGGCTGCCGTCCGCGCTGAACGCGCCCGAATTGACGTTGCCGGACGTGGTCGTGTTGCGGGAGAGTTTAGTCGAATGACTGAGCGTCTGGAGGACGGTCCCGGCTTCCACGTCCCACAACTGAGTTCGGTGGGTTTCGAAAACGGTCAGCGCACGGGGGCCGGCCGGGCTAAACGATACGGCGAGAACCGCTTCTTGTATCGTGGCGTTACGGAGTCGTTGTTCGCCGGTCTTGGCGTCCCACACCCGGATGTCGCCGTAGTGGCCGGCGGACACGACCTGCGCCCCGTCCGGGCTGAAGGCGACCTTCTCGACCCCCACGCGGTCGGTCGTCGCGAACGAAAAGTCCCGTTTCCCCGTCGTCACGTCCCAGACACCCGCCACTTCCTTCGGCCCAGCGATGGCGATCCGGCCGCCGTTCGGGCTGAACGCAGCCGCGCGGGCGTAGCCCCCGGGCAGCTTCAGCGTGTGCAAGTCGGAATGGCACAGCCGGTGGACGTACCCCCAGTCCCACCGGCGGAGCTTTTCCGGGCACAGGGCGAGGAATTCATCTGCCCGCCCGCAGTCATTCGCCAGGTAGCTGGCATGGGCGAGGTACACATTCCGCGCGTACGCCAGTCGCTCGCGTTCGTCGGCGATGTCCTCTTTGGCTTGTTTCGCGATACCCTCGGCGGTCTCGGCGCGTATTCGAGCGGCGTCAGCGAGTTTTTTTTGTTCTTCGGTTTCATCGCGTGATTGCTCGGCGATGCCCTTCTCTTCGACCGCTTCTCGCCACAACTTCGTGGTCGTTAGCCCAAATGCGCCGAGCATTAGCACCAGTAGTGCCAAGGTCCATGCGGCGGCGACGGTGGGCTTGCGGCGGACCCAGAGCATCGCGCGTTCGACGGCCTTCGCTCGCTTCGCGGCGATTGGTTTGCCTTCGTGCCAGGCTTGCAGGTCACTGGCGAGTTCATTTGCACTCGTGTACCGCCGCTCCGGTTCTTTTTCGAGGCACTTCAGGCAGATCGTTTCGAGGTCTTGCGGGATCGCCTTCAAGATCGTTCGCAGCGTCGGCGGGTTGTCATTTTGGATCGTGGCGAGCAATTGAACGTGACTGTCAGCGGTGAACGGTCGCTTCCCGGTGAGCAATTCGTAGAGCATGACGCCGAGCGACCAGACATCGGCAGACGGGCCAACAAACTTCATGGCGCGGGCCTGTTCGGGGGCCATGTACGCCGGCGTACCCGCAGCATCTTGCGTCATCGTCATGTCGGATGTGCTCCGCTTCGCGAGGCCGAAGTCGGTGACCTTCGGCGAACCCAAATGATCGAGCAAGACGTTGCCCGGCTTCAAATCGCGATGGACGATATTGAGGTTGTGTGCCGCACCGACACCCGTGGCGATCTTGGCAATCTGTTCGGCAGCGACACGCGGCGAGAGGCCCGCTTCAAGAAGACTGCTGAAGGTTCCTTTCGGCAGATACTCCATCGCGATATACGGGCCGATGGCGCTCTCGCCGAAGTCGTAGACCTCGACGACGTGCGGATGTTTCACGGCCGCCATAACTTGGCCCTCGGCAAGGAACCGCGCTTTGTTGAGCGGGTCGTTGCCAAGCATGAGTTTCAGCGCGATGATGTGATCGAGTTTCAAGTGCTTGGCTTTGTAGACGACACCCATGCCGCCTTCCCCAAGTTTGCCGAGGATCTCGTAACCCGCGATGGCGGGGAAACCGTGCGCGGTGGCCGCACTGACAGTCGGCCCGCCGACTTGTACCAGCGTCGGGTCGATTGGCGGGGGCGTGTTCATCGTGGCACTCCGGCAGACGGTTGCGATTGGGTATATGGATACGACAAATCCGACTGGCACACCACACGAATTCACGTAGTCAAAAAATCGGAGGCGATGCGTCGCTAACTAACAACAGGCAAATGGAATTCATTTTCTGATGTACGAGGTTCTTTCTACTGAACAGATTATATCCACTGCACACGATTCCACTCGATTAGTCAATTCTCGGTTACGTTCCTCGTTTAGCCGCGCCGCGAAGTCTTCGGAGCGAAGCGCGGGCACGGCGTATCGATGATGTCTTCAACGGGTTAACGCCCCCCGCTTCGCTACGCAGAGCCTACGCGGCGCGGCTAAACGAAGATCAATTGAAACGGGGCGGGATCATCAGGAATAGACTACCGTATCCTGTTTCGTGCGGTATCTTGTTACACATCCGGTTATTAGCTTTCAGTCAAGAGGTCTGCCATGGTTACGGCGACTTGTCCCGCGTGCGATCACGTGCAGGAACGACCCACGGACGCGACGGCGGAACTCCGCAGCCTGATCTGTGGCATCGTGTTCGCGTTGCCGGTACTTGCGCAAGTTAAGTTTCAGAAAACGTCGGCGTCCGACGATGATCTGCCGACGATCAAACCGATGCAGAAAGATGCCAAAGCCGAGTCGCCGCTCGGGTTGGCTGCGGGAGAGAGCGAAGACGACAAGCCATCGAAGACGCGGAAAAAAACGAAGCCGTTTCACGAACGTCAAAACGAACCGCGCAGCAAAAAGAAAAAGCCGAGTAAGGCGACGCCATCATCGCGCAAGCGGCGCGATGCGAGCGAAGACGATGCGCCGCGTCATGGATCGAAAGGGTTGAACGCATCGGGAATGCGGCTCGTGATCGGCCTGATCGTTGCGGGCGCGCTGTTCTTGGGCACCGCCAGCGTGGGTTGGTACTTTTTAGGGAAGAGTCAAACGCCCACGGTGGCGACCGCTCCGCCTCTCTTCGTACCACCAATGAACGAGATGCCGCCGATGAACGTGGCACCCGTACCGATCGACGCTCCGGCAGTGAAGCCAGTACCCGCGAACCCGCGAACCGTCGTCGCGCCGCGTAAGAACGTGCCGTTCGTCAACCCGTTGCCGGACCCACCCGTGCCTGTGAAGCCGGAACTGGTAGTCGAAGTGACGCCGTTCATTCGACCGCCGGAGAAAGTGATTGCGATCACGCCAACGCTGGCCGTCGATGGGGCGGAAGTGAAGTTGCCCGGTACGGCGGATCGCGTCTGTTACGGCGGCGGCGGTCGCTATGTGATTTTCCGCATTCCGAGTGTGAAACAGATCGCCGTGCTCGATTTGTCGCTGGGTAAGGTGGCGAAGTACATTCCGATGGTAGAAGATGCGGCATTGTTCGCGGCAGGGATGAACAAACTTTACGTGTACAGTCCCAATGCTGCGGTGTTCCAACGCTGGGATTTGGCCACATTCGAGAAAGAAGCCACGGTGCCGAACCCGTACTCGCTGCAACTGGCGACCGCGTGTACCTCAATGCGTTCGATCTCAAAGCGACTCTGGAAAAATCGGGCACGGATTTTCTGATCGTCGTCAGCCAGCCGCCGAGTGCCGTGCGCGACAAGACCTATCGCTACGAGCCGGAGGTACTTTCCAAAAAGGGCCAGGTGAAGTTGAAACTCGAAAGCGGCCCCGACGGTATGAAACTCGACGGCAACGCCATCGTCTGGGACGTGCCGAAATCGCACCCGAAGACGGCCGACGTTATCCTCACCGTATCGGACAAATCCGGCCAGGAGACATTCCACACGTTCACGATCGCGGTGAACGAGAAGTAGCACTTACCGGTCTCCGTCATACCGATGTTTCGAGGGGGTTCAGCCCAACGATGTGCAAGAGAATTCCCAGGATGTGATCGATTTCGGCGATTGCGTATATATGGGTATCGATGACGAAGTTGGATTCGCGGAGCCGGTGAAAAAGCCAACTATCCCCGATAGTAACGACGCCATAGACTGTATCGATGGCCGTTTTGGACTTGAGGTTGAAGCGAAGCGCGGCGATCATTTCTGCCGCTAATTGCCCCTGACCGCTCGGGATGCTCTCGTTTTTCCCTTCGACGAGCGCCAGAATCGGTGCCGTCATGAACGACACTTGAGGGCCTTTGCCGATCAGGAAATCGACGAAGCCGGACAGCCCCGCCTCTTTGTCGAACGTGAAATCGACGCCAGAATGCATGCAGATCGTTCTGCGGCCCCGTAGCCACAATTCGCCGAGAACGGGGGCAATCAGCCACTCGGATCGGGCTTTTTCGGTGTTCATCCGTAATGCGAGTTGGCCGAAGACATCCAGATTGCGGCGAACTTCCGTACCCACATCGACGGGACGAACGCCCGCAAAAAGCGGTTCGCTCGTGATCAGATTCAGCCCGAACTGTTCTTGCGCCGATTGCAGCGTGAAGTTACTGAATGCCATGATGCACCTTTGATTAATCACTGACCGTACTGACACTTCTATCGTATCCGAAGACGGCCGTAGTGAACGAGAAGTCGCGTTGCCGCTACCGCAATCGGCCACCGGGTGTAGAATTGCCTACAGACGAACACCCGGTTGCCATCCACAGGCTCGACGATGCCACGCGACTATTACGAAGTTCTCGGAGTCTCTCGTTCCGCCACGCCCGATGAGATCAAGAAGGCGTTTCGCAAACTCGCGCAAAAATATCACCCGGATAAGAACCCCGGCGACAAGCAAGCCGAGGCGACGTTCAAGGAAGTCAACGAAGCGCACGAGGTGCTCTCGGACCCGAAGAAACGCGGTTCGTACGATCAATTCGGCCACACCGGCCCGCAGATGAGCGGCGGCTTTCCCGGCGGTTACCCCGGCGACCCGAACGGCTTCCCCAACTGGAACGGAGCGGGCGCACCCGGCGGGCGCTTCGACCCGGCTGCGGCCGAAGATCTCTTCAAACAATTCTTCGGCGACCGCGACCCCGGACCGGGTTTCGACCCGAACGAGCTATTCGGCAAGCAAGGTCGCCGCGGTGCGGGAACGCGAGCGCGGCCGCAGGAAGATGTCGAGACCGAAGTCGCGGTGCCGTTCCTGACGGCGGCGGCAGGTGGCACGCTCAGCCTCAACATCGGCGGGCGCAAAATCGATGTCAAAATTCCCGCAGGCATCGACGACGGCAAGAAGCTCCGCGTCCCCGCGGCCGCCACCGGTTCCACCGATATTTACTTGATCGTCAAGGTCGAATCGCACCCGTTCTTCACCCGCGATGGCAACGATATTTTGCTCGAAGTGCCGCTCGATATTTCCGAAGCGGCACTCGGCGCGGCGGTCGAAGTGCCGACCGTGGGCGGGGATCGCCTCACCGTCAAAGTGCCGGCCGGTACGTCGTCCGGAACGCGATTGCGGCTGCGTGCGAAGGGCATTGCCGGTGGCGATCAGTATCTCGTGTTTCAGATCGTCGTGCCGAAGACGCTCGACGATGCGAGCCGCGAGTTGATCGAAGCGTTCGCGAAACGCAACCCGTCGAACCCGCGTTCGACCCTCGCTTGGGCATGATGACACCACGACTGCTGTTCCCGCCGACGCACCGCCTGAAATCGCCGGAGGATTTCAAGCGAGTCTACGACCGCAAGCGATCCGTCAGCGATGGGCACCTCATCGTCTATGCTTGCGAGAACGCGCTGCCCCATGCCCGTCTCGGCGTGTCGGTCTCGAAGAAAGTCGGCGGCGCGATCGTACGGAACCGCTTCAAGCGACTGTTCCGCGAAGCGTTCCGACTGTTGCAGCACGAACTCCCGCCTGGCATCGATTACGTGCTGATTCCCAAACTGCCCGCGCGCGATCTGGGTTTGGAGCCGATCCGCGAATCGCTGTTGGCACTCGCGGTGCAAGTTTCCAAAAAGCTGACGAAACCCCGTGCCGAGGTGGCACCGTGATCCGCTGGCTGTGGCACGGCCCCGCACTCCTGGTCGGCGGCATTCTGATACTGTGCGTGCGCGGCTATCAGTATCTCATCCGGCCGTTGCTGCCACCGACGTGCAAGTTCCAGCCCGGTTGCAGCGAGTACTTCGTGCTGTCCGTAAAAAAGTACGGCCCGCTGGTCGGCGGTGCGAAAGGCGTGTGGCGCGTCTGCCGTTGCAACCCCTGGTCCGCCGGCGGCGACGACCCGCCGTAGTTTACTTCAGATCCCACGTCACCTTTTCGACGCCGGGCTTGGCCTTGAGTGCGTCGATCAGCGAGCCGAGGTCGCCTTTCAACGCGGAGCGAAAGCGGAAAGTCAGTTCGACGGTATCGGCTTCTTTGACCGTCTCCGACCCGACGAGTGCGACGGTCACGCTGTCGACGTATTTCGACAGCGTCTCGCGGAGTTCCGCTTCGGTGGTCTCCTTGCCTTTTAGTCGAATGACGATTTTGCCTTCGTGGGCGGGCGGGCCGGTCGCCTGCGTAACGGCTACGGTCACTGCGGCAATCACCGCAAAGCCGACGAGTGCGGTCATCAGGAATCCGGCACCGACCGCCATGCCGACGGCCAATGCAAAGATCACGAACGTCGAATCGCGTGTGTCTTCGACGACCGTACGGAACCGCACGACGGCCAGCACGCCAGCCAACCCGAACGCGCGGGCCGTGTTGTTACCGATGACCTCGGTAACGAGTGCCGTCAGCACCGTGAGCAACAGCAGCGTCGTCCGCAAACCCGCTACCGGTCGACCGTCGGATCGCGCGAGTGTGCGTGCGAGCGCCACACCCACGCCTAACAATGCGGCCACGACCAACCGTACCACCAACACCTCCGGTTGCTCGTCGCCCCGGTTCCCCCACGCATTCGTCCACCATACAGGCATCGTATTCCTTTCGATTTTCCACTCAACAAACGCAGGCTTCGACACCTACGCCGTTCCGAGTACTCCGGAAAGCGCAAGTCGCTGGCGAAGAGGCTTTGCGATGGTCGGTGCGCACCCAAAGCCTCCCGCTCGACCTCCACGACCCGGAGTTACTCGATCTTCAGTTTCTCCAAGTAGTTTTTGTACGCCAATTCTTCCCCGGTGATTTGCACTTCGAGTACTTTTTGCTTCGCTTGGCGCTTCTCGATTTCGGTTTCCTGATCGTCGAACTTTTTCAGGTAGCGCTTGTAGGCCTCGGAGTCTTTCGGCACGCGTTCGAGGTTCGCGCGGATGCGGGTTTGATCGTCGCCAATCGCTTTGAGAGCGGCGATTTCCTCGGCGAGCGATTTCTTCGCGGTGGCCGTCGAGCTGCGCATCTCGAGCACTTTCGCAAGCGCTTGCTTGATCGCTGGCCCCGTCTCAGCGGCGGCGACGTAGTACCGCAGTGCCTCTTCGCCGATCGAAGTCAGGTTCGTATTCGTGGAGGTTGGCGAATCTTCGAGAACTTCGAGCGCGACGGTTTCGTTCGATTTTGCGACGACCTCGAAGCGGTACATATCGCGAGACGTTTCCGATGGCTTCTCTGGCGCGAACAACTTCCAGCCAGCGCGGATCGCATGTTCGACGATGACGGTGCGTTCGCTCGGGCCGCGGTTGCGAATGAGGTAGCGCGTGGTGACGCGGGCCTTTTCGTTCACTGTGAGAAGCCCGCCGACGATCTTCGCGAGTTCAATGACGGGATTTGCGCGGGTCACTCGTGGCACGACTTCTGTGTTCAAATCGATGGCGTAACTGACGAGCCGCGTTTCACCGGGGGCGGTGTCGGGCACGCGGGCATCGCCGGCGAAGGTGTCGTTGTCGTAAACGGTCATCGGCCCTTGCGCGAGGTTGCGTTTCGTTTTGTTCGTGAGTCGCAGCCCGAGTAGCGGGTGTTTGATTCCATCGCGTTCGTTGAAAATGCTCACACGCTTGCAGTCGAGGCTATCGGTGACGATCGGCAACAGTGCCGATTTGAGGCGTGGCAGCGTGACGAGGTCTTCGATGGCGTACTCGAAATGATCGCCGAGCGACATCGCCGCCGCCGCACTCAGAACCTTTGAACCCGCACCCAATCCCGCTGCCTGTGCAGTCGGCTTGCCGCCGCCATTCACTCGTGAATTAAAGTCCAGATTCGACAGCCGTGGCCCCATCAGTTCGCGAGTCGAAGGGCGGTAGTTACCGCCTTGGAAATTAAAATTGCTGGCGTTACCGAACTGGCCGAGTTGGCCGCCACCGACACCAGTAACACCACCTCCGCCTTGTCCGCCACCGAACCCTCCGCCACCGAACCCACCTTGGCCACCTGCGGGGTTGCCGACTCCGCCTAGCGGGTTGGCGGTGTTATTGATAGCGCCCTGATACACCGGTGGGCGCAACGACGCGAACAGTTCGGGCTCGACCGTTGGCCGTGGCACGAACAGTGGGTCGTACAAGTTCATCTCGAACGCCATCGGCCGACCCGCGACGAGGCCGACTTTGACGTTCGTCCAGTCTTCATCGGTCGTGTTCTCGACGGTTGCCCAACCTTGCAATGCCGCTTGTGCTTTGTCCTTGTCGCCAAGCGTCAAACGGTACGTCGCCTTCCACATCGGTGCTTCGGTCACGTACGCGACTTTGACGTTTCGCCGACCGTTGCCATCGAACGCAACGACGACGGTTTTCTTCGATGCGCCGCGTGCGGAGGCCAGTACCTCAAGCGCCTTGCGGAACTCGGCTTCGAGTTCTGGCTTCAGCAATTTAATTTTCCGCAACTTCAAAAGCGAGACCGATTGCAAGCCATCCGGGGCGAGGATGTTCAGTTGTTCGCCCTCGCTGATCACATTTTGAGTGCCGTCGTTCGGCGCAGGTTTTTCGACGCCGACGATCAACCCGACGGTGATGGTGCCTTGCTTGTCGGTCACTTCGACTTTCTCGCCGCGAACTTGCACCAGCAGTTGCGCGATACCGGGATTTTCCGTGAGGTCCACGGCAAACGATTTCAGCGTCACGTCGATCGGGTGTTTGCCGTCGTAGGTGACCGCCTTCAGTTTTCCACCCGCTTTATCCTCGAGAATGAGGCTTTTTAGCAGGTCGTTGACATCTTGCTCGGGGAACCGCATCTCGATGCGGGCGTTGCCGTCGATCGCGCCATCTCGCTGGAAGTACCCGACGCCGGCGTTGAACAGCACGACGCGCGTCAGCGGGAGTTCGACCGCTTTCGCGCCGGGAGGATCGCCTGGTGCGGCGAACGCCGTGGCAAGGAACATCGCGAAAGTCGCCGCGGCGGCGATCGTTAAATAGCGAAGGTGCATGGTAGCTCCATCGATTGGCAGGGAGAGGTTCACCAACGCTAACGATACGGAACGGCAATCGTTGGTGACGCGAATCCGATGGAATCCTGAGACGTGTCGTTCGCTTACCCTTCGAACTTCGCGTTGCCGCCGGAGATGTCGGCGGTGGCGGTGCTGACTCCGCGGACGGTTTTGCTGGAAACTTCAGCCATCAGGTGAGCGATAGTTTGTTCGACGGTCAGGCTGCCGATGTCTTTGCCTTCAGTGCGGTCGCGGACGGCCACGGTGCCGCCGGCCATGTCTTTCTCGCCGACGACGAGCATGTACGGCACTTTCTCGAGGCTCGCTTCGCGGATCTTCGCGCCGATCTTCTCCGGCCGATAATCGCCCGTGACGCGGAACCCGGCCGCCTTCAGCTTCGTTTCGATCTCGCGGCCGTAGTCCTCCGCCTTCTCGCTGATCGTCAGAACGCGGGCCTGTTCGGGGGCCAGCCATAGCGGGAATGCACCCGCGAAATGCTCGATGAGAATGCCGCAGAAACGCTCCATGCTGCCGAACGGGGCACGGTGCAACATCACGGGGCGGTGCGCGGTATTGTCCGCGCCGATGTACTCCAGCTCGAACCGTTCCGGCAGGTTGTAATCGAGTTGCACGGTGCCGAGTTGCCATTCGCGGCCGATGCAATCCTTGACGATGAAGTCGATCTTCGGCCCGTAAAACGCCGCTTCGCCGATGCCGATGTTGTACTTCAGCCCCGTACTTTGCACGATCTCCGTAAGCGTCTTCTCGGCCTTTTCCCAGAGTTCCGGTGGGCCGACGTACTTGCTGCTCTCCGGGTCGCGGACACTCACGCGCACGCGGTAGTCGGTCAGGTTCAGCGTCTTCAAAATGAACAGCACGAGTTCGATTTCGCTGCGGAGTTCGCCTTCGACTTGCTCCGGCGTCACGAACAAATGCGCATCGTCCTGCGTGAAGCCGCGGACGCGGGTCATTCCGCCGAGTTCGCCACTTTGCTCGAACCGGTAGACCGTGCCGAACTCTGCGAGCTTCACCGGCAAGTCGCGATAGCTCTTCGGCGTCGCCTTGAAAATCTGAATGTGGTGCGGGCAGTTCATCGGCTTCAGCAGGTAGCCTTCCTGCCCGCTCATCCAGTGTTTCAGCACTGCTTTCTTTGTTTCGACATCCTTCGCGTCCTTGTATTCCAGCCATAAAGCGCGGGCATCGAGCTTAATTTCGCCCCACGTATAGCGAGGGTATTCATCGTCGCCGCTCGGGAAGGTGCCCTCGCTGACGCTCTCGATCACGCTCAGGAATGCCGCCTCGCGCTCTGGGGTGAGGTGGCCTTTCTCGAGTAGCGTGAACCACGTGTCGACGGTTTGCACGGTCGGGTTGAAGTACATCGGCGGGAATTGCGCATCGGCGTAATACGGGAAGTGCCCGCTGGTTCGATACATATTCAGGTTGCCGATGTGCGGCGTGTACACCGGCTGGTAGCCGCGCTTCATCAGTTCGTCTTTGATGAACCCTTCGAGCAAACTGCGGATCGTCGCGCCTTTCGGCATCCACAGAATCATCCCCTGCCCGGCAGTTTGGCTGATCGTGAACAGCTTCAGTTGCTTGCCGAGAACGCGGTGGTCGCGCTTCTTCGCTTCCTCGACTTGCACGAGGTATGCGTCCATCGTTTTCTTGTCGAAGAACGCAGTGCCGTACAGCCTCTGAAGCTGTTGGCGTTTGCTGTCGTTCTTCCAGTACGCCCCCGCGATGCTGAGGATTTTGAACGCGCCGACCTTGCCCGCGTGCGGAATGTGCGGCCCGCGACAGAGATCGATGAACTCGCCCTGCCGGTAAAAACTGACGGTTTCGTTCGCGCTCAGCTTCTCGTCGATATGCTCGACCTTCAGCTTCTGATTCAAGTCGCCGATGAGCGTTTTGCCCTCGGCGGTCGGCTTCTCGAATCGCTCGAACGGCTCGGCGAGTTTCACGATCTTCGCCATCTCCGCTTCGATGCGAACGAAGTCTTCCTCGCGAATCGGGGTCTGCGTGTGGATGTCGTAGTAGAAGCCGTTATCGATGGTCGGGCCGAACGCGAGTTCGGTGCCGGGGAACAACCGCATGACGGCCCGCGCCATAATATGAGCACACGAATGCCGAAGCACATCGAGCGATTCCGCATCGCGATCCGTGAGCAGTGCGAAGTCTGCATCCGCCGTCAGTTCGCGGTCGAGATCGACGATCGTGCCGTTCACCTTCGCCGCAATCGCCGCCTGCGCCAACCGCTTGCCGATCGCCTCGGCGACATCGCGTGGGCGAGTTCCCGATGGCACTTCGCGAATCGAACCATCGGGCAGTTTCAGGGCAATCGCAGACATCGTTCAGACTCCATTCCGGCAGGGCAACACTCTGTTTGTTACCGTCTATTTATCGAAACCCGGCAGTTCCGAGAGGCTGTTCGCGTCGAATATCTCCAGGGAAATCTCTTCGAGTTGCTCGATGCTCAACGCTTCGACGATGGCCTTCTGATCGACGGTAAGCTCGCCAAACTTTTTATTGAGAAGTCGCATTACGACTTTACGTTGCCCCGCAGCTTCACCGCGGGCTTCACCGCGGGCTTCGCCCAAGGCGATGCCCGTGGCTTCGCCTTGGGCGAAGCCTTTCTTGATTCCGCGTCGTTCGAAGCTGCTGACGAATTCTTTCTCCATCGGTTGCTTCTCCTCTTGTAGTTTCTCGAACGTTTCCCGCTCCGGTTCGCTCATGATCGTGTAGTTGTCCAGACACTCGGCGAGCAGAAACTTTCTCCTGTCATTCTCGCCGGTGTTCACGATGCGGTCTAGCCCATCGGACAAGAAACGCGCGCGATCCGCTTTCGGCAATTGCATCAATGACGATAGCGCCACGCCGAGTAAGTTCGTGCCGTGCGCGTAGGCCATGCCGTCGAGAGCGGGCAACCCAATCGTGAAATAATCGAAGCGAATGAGCGTGTGTCCCCAGAGCTTTTCTTCGTACGTGTCGTAGCCAATTCCGTTGCCGCTGACGTGCAAAAACAGCCCGATCGGGAACACCGGCATCGCGCGCGAACGTCGGAGATACGCGTAATATTGCAGCATACGCCGACGCAGATTGGTTACCGAGTCGGTCGATTCGACCTCGATGTGAATCAACACCAGACACTCGCACTTGCCCGGCTCCACCGGCTCGACGGTGCGAACTTGCGCGACGAGATCGAAGATCTTGTGTTCGCCATCGGGCGGGTCGAGGAAGGCATCTTGCTCGAGCCAATCGATATGATCGAAGTCGAAGCGGTCGAACCAGTGCGGGAAGAAACAGCCGATGAACTCCGGAAGAAACTCCCGCAGCAACGTTTTGAATCGCTGATCGTGATCGTCGTCCGGATCGTGTGTCATGGTCACGATTCCGGTCAGGAGATATTGCAGTAATCGATCAGGCGGGCGACTTCGGTTCGCAGGTCTTTGCGGTGGACGATGCGATCGACGAAGCCGTGCGCCATCAGGAATTCGCTGGTCTGGAAGCCGTCGGGCAGTTCGAGGCGGATCGTGTTCTTGATCGTTCGTGCCCCTGCGAAGCCGACCATCGCCTTCGGTTCGGCTAGCGTGATGTCGCCCTGGAACGCCCAACTGGCAGCGACGCCACCCATCGTCGGGTTGGTCAAAATGCAGATGTAAAACCCGCCGGCGGAGTCGTACCGCGCGAGTGCCGCCGAGACTTTCGCCATCTGCATCAGCGACAAAATCCCTTCTTGCATTCGCGCACCGCCGCCCGAGCCGCTGACGAAGATCAACGGCAGTCGGCGCTCGGTCGCTTGCTCGGCGGCCCGCGTCAGTTTCTCGCCGACGACCGCCCCCATGCTGCCGGCCATGAACGCGAAATCGGTGATGCCAATGATGACGCCCCGACCGCGGATGAAGCCCATCCCCGTGACGGCGGCGTCGTTCATTTCGGTTTTCGCTTGCTCTTCAAGAATCCGTTGCGCGTACGGAATGCGGTCGACGAAACCGAGGCTGTCGACCGGCTTCAGGTTCGCGTCCCATTCCTCGAAGGTGTTTTCGTCGAGCAGTTGCTCGATGCGGTCGCGCGCCGACGAGTTAAAGTGATGCTGACACTCCGGGCAGACGTTCAGGTTGCGCGCAACGTCCTTCTTGAAGACCGTCGCTTTGCACGACGGGCATTTGATCCACAGTCCTTCGGGAACCCCGCGCTTGGGCAGATCGGCATTCGACATTCGGAGAACCTTTATTTATCGTCGATTTGCGCGAGGGACTGGAACGGCTTGCCTTCGACGTAGGCGAGGAACGCTCCGCCGCCGGTCGACACGTGCGTCATTTTCGTATCGAAGCCGAACTGCTCGACCGCCTCGGCCGTCTCGCCGCCGCCGACAATCGTTACCGCGTGACTGTGTGCCATCGCCTCGGCGATACCCCGCGTTCCCTTGCTGAACGCCGGTTTCTCGAACCAACCGACGGGGCCGTTCCAGATCACCGTGCCCGCTTGCTCGATGCGGCTACTGTAGACGTCGATCGTGCGTGGGCCGATGTCGACGCCTTCGAAGTCTGCGGGAATCGCCTCGTTGACGATCTGTTTCGTCTCGTTGAGGTCCGACGATTTCGCCGCGAGATAATCGACGGGCAACTGGATCTTGCCGCCGATGTGGTCCAACAACGGTTGCGCCGCGAGGAGCTCTTCCGGGGCGACGCGCGTGCCGCCGACATCGTGCCCCTGTGCCTTCAGGAACGTGTACGCCATCTTGCCGCCGATCAGCAATCGATCGACTTTCGACAACAGCACGTTGATGAACGCGATCTTGTCCGAAACCTTTGCCCCGCCCATCACGGCGAGCAGTGGCAGCTTCGGCTGCGCCATGAGGGCGTCGATGATTTCGAGTTCCTTGGCGACGAGGAAACCGACCGCACGGGGGAAGCCGTTGTTCTTCATCCGCATCGGCACGGCGACCATGCTCGCATCTTTGTCGTTGTGGCAGGTGCCGAACGCATCGTTGACGTACGCATCGCCGAGCGCGGCAATCGCACCCGCAAACTCGGCATCGTTCTTTTGCTCGCGCGGGTCGAACCGCAGGTTCTCGAGCATCAACACTTCGCCCGGTTGCAGCGCCTCTGCCCGCGCGGTGACTTCCGGCCCGACAACGGTGCTGCCTGCCTTCGTCACGGGGATTTCCAGCAGGTCCGCGAGCCGTTCCGCGACTTTGTCCATCGTCAGGAACTCGTCCGCCACCGCGTCGCCGGTCGGTCGCCCGAGGTGGCTCATCGCGATCACCGAAGCGCCCGCTTTCAGCAGTGCCTTAATCGTCGGTAACGCGCCGCGAATGCGGCGATCGTTCTTGATCTCGCCGCTGATCTTGTCCAGAGGCACGTTGAAATCGACCCGCACGAGGACTTTCTTGCCGGTGAGATTCCCGAGGTCGCTGATCTGCTTTTTAGCCATTGGTATGATTTCGCCTTTACGACAATAAATAACGATTGTGCCTGCGTCGGCACAACTTACGACTTCCCACAATCGCGGCTTCATCGCGGATATCAGTTTAGGGAAACGACAGGAATCGCACCACACGTTACGACGCGAGACGGCATTTCGTGACGCTGCCCTGAACGCGACGTGATTGGAATTGACAGAATCGATACGGAAGGCGCGATCGTCGCACCTTCTTCTGCGAATTTGTCCCTCTCCGCATCGGCCCATTTCGGAGAGGGTGAGATTAACGAGTTACCTTCGGTCGGATCTGCCCGACAATCAATTTTCGCCGTAAAGGTCGTGAACCATCGGGTCGAGGTGCTTGGTGTTGCGTTCGATGGCCAGAACGATCGTGCGTTCTTCCATGCCGTCGGATGCCTGGGCCACGGCAGGGATAATCTGGCGACCGTCGGTGAGGCTGTAACGCATTGTGAATGTACCGTCGGGGCGGAGCTTCACCGGCTCGTTTTGCAGCGTCACGTGGGCGCTCGGGTCGGTTTTGCCGTAAACGATCAGTTCGGCGTCGATCGAGAACGCGAACTTTTTCAGCTTATCCGGAAGCACCGCACCGGAACCGAACGCGGTGTCTTTCGTGCTCCATTTCAGTTTCTCGTCCAACAACTCGCGCAGCTCGGGCGAACCGCTCGACGACTCGAACCCCGTCGACATCGCCAGCAATCGCTCGGCGGCTTTTTCGTCGATGTCCGTCGCCCAGTTCTCTTCGAGCGACTCGGTGGCACCGGCCTTCGGTGGCGTGACGACATTCGAGCGGGCGAGCACGTAGAACTGGCCGCGGCGCGAGATGTAGCCGATGTCCGCACGGTAGCTTCGCGGCGGTTGGGGTACGTCGATGTACCAATCGGTACAACCGCCGTAGACGACGAGATCGCGAATCGGGGCTTCAGACGTACTCGTCGTGTCTTGCGACGTCACATCGAACAACCGAATGATCGGCTTCGCACCGTGCCAATCTTGCCCGAGAGCCGCTTCTGCACGCTGGACCGATTGGTACGACAGTTCCCAGTGGGCGTGGAGCCAAAACGGGTCGCGAACCATCAGGAAGATGCGGTCTTTGATGACGGCACCCTTGACGCTCTTGCTGGAGAGATCCTTATCGGGCGGGATCGTGACGTCGATCTTGGTCAGCACCGGTGGCTTCGGAGCCGCGGGTGGTTTTGTCGGCTTGACTGCAGGAGCGACCGGCTTCGCACCATTTTTTGCCGACCCATTGACGACGGGCTTGGCAGGTGGGACAATCGGCTTCGCAGCGGGCTTGCCACCCTTGATCGGTGCGGGTGCGGGCGCGGGTGGCGGTGCGACGGGCCGAGCGACGACCTTGGCAGCGGGTCGCGGCGGGATCGGCTTCGCGGCAGGTCGCGTCGGTTGCGGTTTGACCTCCGGCTTCTTCGCCGTCGGCTTCGCAACCGGGCGAACGGGAACCGGTTTCTTAGTCGTTTTGGCAACCGACGGGGCAGAGAGTGCTTTCACGAGTTGCTCTTTATTCATAGTTTCCCAACGGGGAAGTCCTACGCGGCGGGCGGCGTCGGCGAGTTGCGACTTCGTGAACTCAGCATACGGCTTAGCCATCGGCGGACTTCCTACGTCGACCATTTCCGAAGAAACGGGCGAAAGGGGATGTTAACATCCGTGCTGTAGGTACAATCGCCGGGGTCCGTCCCGGTGAGGGAATGTTGCAGAGAATGCGTCGGCGTGCCGGGTTCGGCGGTCGGGCAGGTCGAGCGATTGCGATCGTTCGTTCCCGAACATCCGCATCGCTCTACACTTAGTGTAAAAAAAGTCGTATGGCTCTGTCAACGCGAATCGCGTCACTTTACCCGCGTTTGCGGAATTTCGCGGCACGGAAAGCGGTTGCACGGTCTGATCGTTCGATTCGGGCAGTTTGGGCGGTCTACAGCAAGATTGCGCTTGTTTCCAACGAAAACGATCCCGTTTCCACTCGCACGTGTAGCCGGAAAACGACTCAATCGTACGGGTATCGCACCTTCAAATAAAGTGTCTGAGAATATTTTTTTGTCGCGTCGCGCGGCATAGGAACTTGTGGGCGACGCGCCGCGAAGGCTCCGACTGCGGCTAATTCTGCATTCCAATGCAAAACAGATGCTTTTCGCCGCGGATAAAGATTTGCCCATCGGATCATCGAGAAGATAAAGATCGCAGCTAACCGATGCAACATGTCGAACGACTCCGAAAAGGATGCGGATACAAGCAGGTGAAAGTATTGGAACAGACGAAGTGGGCGAACGGAACGAAAAACCGTTAACATCAGATAGAAGTTGCGTATAAACTTGACTCACTGATACAGACTGCATCGGGTCGAAAACGAGATTCAAATCGAGCGTCTCCCGTAATGAGCCTCAAATGCACATCAGCAAAGTCGGTGCGCAAGCGGAAGCCATGCGTCTTGCAACTGCGTTCTTTACCGCAAATGTGCCAGCCGATTCGCCATTTTTTGGTGAGGTTCATGTCAGCGCTGCCACTTCCACCCAGGGTTACAAGCGACGCAAGACAATCATCAAGTGGCACGCATGGTTTTCTCCCAAGGAAGGAAGCGGGTACGATGCGAGTGGGTCGCTCGAGGTCAATATCGAGACGCAGGAAGTGAAGTGGTCCGAGTTTGGTTAGGCTTGACGGTGCGAGTGTGAAACTTCGGCTGACGAAAGTCGATCTTCGTGTCGGATAGCGATCTTTCGATTCCACCCACACGAAATCGCAAAGTCAAAAAATCGGAGGCGATGCGACGTAAGTCGGAATTCGCGACGTGCGCAAAGTGTCGTGAGAATGTCTCCAAGTGTCGTGAGAATGTCGCGTCCGGTCGATTTTGTGTCGTACTCGGTCGATTTTGTGTCGTACTCGGTCGATTTTTGGTCGGTACTTACGCCGAGTGCTAGTCGAATGACCATCGGCGTAACCAACAATGCGAGTTCGAGATACGGCAAAAACCCTCGAAACGCATCCGTAATTTGCGATCGAAAAGAGGCATTTCGAGACGCGAAAATGGCAAAAAACCGGTTTTAGAGCGTCCGCAATTCTGACTTACGGCGATTCCGTCGACGGGATTTCGGTTTGAAACCTGACGGAACCTCGAGCGACTTTGCGGGTTCAGTCATTTATCGAGTAAGATTCACTGCGGCTACACCATCCTCGAAGGAGTTTCTCCCATGTCTATGCGTCGCGTTATGAAAGTCTTGTCGATCGGTCTGTTTGCACTCGGCGCGTTCGCCATCGTCGGAGCCGATGGGGTCGATGCGGCGAACAAGAAAGAAGATGCGAAAAAGTTCCACGAACAACTGAAGAACGCGAAGGACTCGAAGCAGAAAATCGAAGCGCTCGACGAACTGGGCAAGCTCAGCACGATCATGGCATCGTACAGCGAAGCGGCGATTCCGGACATCGCGAAAGCACTCGACGACAAAGATGCCGGCGTTCGCAAAGCGGCTGCAATTGCCTACGGGAAAAGCAGTGCGGACCCGAAAGACGTCGTACCAGCACTGACGAAGATGCTCAAGGAAGACAAATCGGAAGACGTGAAAATCGGTGCCGCACAAGGTCTGGCTGCGATGGGTTCCAACGCGAAAGACGCGCTCGGCGACCTTCGCGATCTGCAAAAGAGCGAAGACAAGAAGAGCAAACTCGGCCGCGCCGCCGGCGAAGCCGTGAAAGCGATCGCGGGCAAGAAGAAGTAACATCCGCAGTAGTTCGGGAAACCCGGAGCCATTCGCTCCGGGTTTCTGCGTTCTGTTACAGAATCCCGCCGTGAATTCGCTCGGGCGTCAGGTGGCTCGGCTGATCGTTGAACCAAAAGCGACGCGAAAACTCACCGATTTGTCGTTGATCTTCCGATTGATTGATCAACTGGTTCATCCGTACGTTCGGATCGCTCGCGTACTGATTCATCAGGCAACCCGTGTTCCCACCCACCATGAGAACCAACGCCGCCATCAGAATGAATTTGCGGACCATGCCCCGCCCTCCGTGCTGGGAACGCCGCCCGTGCGGCTGGATTACCGTGCAGTGAATCGCATTATCAGGATTATCGGCACGATCGATACGCGACTTGAACCCAACTCGCACGGGGAACAATCGCCGTACTGTTCGGTATCGGTTCGTGATACACTCGTAACAACTAAATGGAGTGCCACACATGGCCGTGAAGTCGACGAATCCCGACATATTGTTCTACGAGCGAGCGGCGCGCGAATACTGCGAATCGCTACCGTTGGAGCATTTCATGCAGTCGACGTTCCAAACGACCCAGTGCAAAATCACGCTCGAGAGTTTCGACCTGATTTGTGCCGTTCGCCCGGAGATTCACATTTTCAGCGAACTGCTCGTGCAGTACGGACCGATCTCGAATCTTCTGCGCGTCGTGCCGGACAACATGGTGATCATTTACGAGGGTGAGATCGACGCGACT
>JAYVQG010000391.1:0-14208 GCA_043757025.1 Limnoglobus sp. | reverse complement strand
ACTTTCGCCGAGTGCCAATCGAACGAACCTCGGCGTAACCCACAACAGAAGTGCGAGTTACGGGAAAATATCTCGAAACGGATCGGCGATTTGCGATCGAAAAGTGGCATTTTGGGACGCTAAAATGGCAAAAAAACGGTTTTTGAGCGCCCGCAATTGTGACTTACGTCGATTTCACACGCCGAAAATGTGTCCGTTACGGCTGAGTCAGGTGTAACAACACACGGATCGCTTCGCTTTGAGCGATCGACTTCCCGAGGCGGTCGAATTCCTCGGCATCGGTGGGCGGCAACACGAGCCGCACGACGTCGGGTTCGCCGTAGGCTTGCAAACCGACGCGACGGGTTTGGAGGTCGTAGACGCCGTAAGCCACATCGAGTTGCGGCCCGAGCGCCTGACGAAACTCGTTTTTCAGCGTGGCTGCGGTGATCGCCGCATTCATAACGATGCTGGTTTCGTGGAGCGCATTCCGGTAGCCGGGGATTTCTTCGACGTCTTGGGTGTAAATCTGCTCGAGTGCGCGGTGCGCCGCACGAACCGCAACGAGGATTCGCTCGATGATGGCCCGCAACGGGTGACTGGTGGCGAAATCGAGATAGCGGTGCGGGTGAATGAACGCCTCGATGGCGGCCCCGACCGCCCCGCACGAACTGTGGCCGAGCACGACGATGAGCTTCAAACTCCCGCCGAGGTTTGACACCGCGTAGTCGAGGCTGCCCAGGCACTCCGCACCGAGCACGTTCCCCGCAACGCGGACGACGAAGAGATCGTTCGCGGCTTGGCCGAAGATCAATTCGATTGGCACGCGGGCATCGGCACAACCGAGCACCGCCGCAAACGGCCGTTGCAACGGTGGCAAACCACGACTATCCGCAAGGCCCAACGCCGACGCATCCAGACGGACGACACGCGAGTTCGTCGTGCCTTCATCAAGGAGCGTGATCGCCGCGAACTCGCGGTTCCCCGCCTCGAGCCGTGCCCGCGCTTCGAGCGCATCGGCGGGGTCGATCATTTTCGTATGGCCGCTGGTATCGAACCGATAGATGAGATCGAACATCGTGGCCTCTCCTAAATGGCGCGGACTTCGCCCAGTTGTGGCAGGTCTTCGAGCGAACGTAGTTGGAACAGTTCTAGGAATCGCGGCGTCGTGCCGTAGCGGACTTCGGGTTGCGTGGCGTCGCCGCGTTGAGTGACCGCGATCAGCCCGAGCCGCACGAGCCAGCGCAGCACCGATGCCGAATCGGCCCCGCGTGTGGCTTCGACCTCGGACTTGCGAATCGGTTGGCGATACGCCACCAACGACAAAGTATCGAGCGCGGGTTGAGTCAAGCGGGTTTCGCGCGGCCCGCCGTACAGTTTCTCGCGTAGTTTCAGGTACGCAGGCTTCACAACCAGCGCAAAACCATCGCCGACAGGTTGAATCGCGTACGGTCGGTTCTGCGATTTGTACTTGCGCGTGAGGGCATCCATCGCGAGGCGAAACACATCTGGCGGCACGCGGACGGCGGCGCAGAATGCATCGGACGTGAGCGGGGCGCTACCGGTAAACAGCATCGCTTCGACGATCTGTTCGGGCGAAGGCGGTGCCGCCGTCGGGGTCGCGACAACGGGCGGTACGGCATCGGCTTGCGCACGAATCGGTTCCGCGAACGGCGGCGGTTCTGGCGTGAATTCGAGTAGAGAATCTTCTCCATCGACCGACCACTCCCCGTCTGCGAGCGGCAGCGCGGCCAATGAATCGGGTGTGGCGGAGTCGGACATTCCTACGGTGTAACCGATTATTCGTGCGGAAGAAAGAACAACCCCGTCACGAACGTGCCGCCCCACAAGATCGAGAACGCAATCCCGAGCGGCACGTGCAACCGTTTGTATTGCTTTAGGCCGCTATACAGCATGATTGGCAGCAGAATTGCCGACGGTATCGCGAAGCGAAGGTGAACGCGGAGTGCGTCGCGGGCGGCATCGGAAAAGTGCGCCGTTGTGTCTGCACCCAGTCTCAAGAGTAGCTCGAAGCCGAGGACCGTCGTCATCGTCAGAACGAAGAACGCGGTGTTAATGCGGCCGTGTAACCGCTTATGCCCCGTGGCGATGGCCACGATCGACGCCGCAAACAGAACCGTTACCGCGGCCACGAGCACTTTGAGTGTGAGAATGATTTCCGGACCGGTCGGCATGAGCAATTCCTCGCGTGATCGTGTACCACCATCTATAAGATAGCGACGAGGCGAATACCCATTCTCCGATTGTTGAGCGACGACCCGAACGTATCCATAAATCTCACATTATTCCACAACACCCCTCACCCTTAACCTCATCGCCGAATCGGATAGGGGCGACCGGGATTACCTTTTCGCTCTAAAAATAAACGATTCGCGACAGCGAGAGGGAACTCGTAAACACCCGCGCTCCGACTGCGCGTCCTGGCAAATACGAATTGGGCTTCCCCGGTTGGCACGTTCTGGTATGTGCATTCTCTCAGGGGTTCGTTGGGGGACGTTTTCTCGTTTGGGGGAGTATCGTATGGACGCCACAAAAACGCGCATTGCTAGCCGTTCCGATAGTTTGCCGCTGGAGCGGATCAAACAGAATCCGTATCAGCCGCGCAAGCGTTTCGACGACGACGAACTGTCGCAGTTGCGCGATAGTATCAAGAACCACGGCATCTTGCAGCCGCTTGTGGTTCGCAAAATGGGCGACGAGTTTCAACTCATCGCCGGGGAGCGCAGGTTGCGTGCGGCGAAGGCTGCCGGGTTGCACGAAGTGCCCGTTCACGTGGTCGATTTCAACGAACAGCAAGTGTTCGAGGCCGCACTCGTCGAGAACATTCAACGCAGCGACCTGAACGCCATCGAAAAGGCAACGGGGTTCAAGGAATACCTCGAACGCTTCAAGATGACGCAAGACCAACTCGGCGCAAAGCTCGGGCTGGATCGCACCACCATCAGTAATTTGGTAAATCTGTTGAACCTGCCTAGCGACGTGCAAGATGCCGTGCGGCACGGGACGATCACGCTCGGGCACGCCAAGGTGCTGAAGGGCGTCGCCGATTCAAAATTGCAGTCGTCGCTGTGCAAAGACATCATCGTCAAGAGCCTCTCGGTTCACGCACTCGAACAGCAAATCAAGCTGTTGCGACAGGAACCCACCGCCGAAACGGGTAGCAAGCGCGAAGCGAACGCACCCGCTGAAAAGACCGCACACGTGACGAGCCTGGAGAACGACCTTCGCCAGAAGTTCGCCTGCCGCGTCGAGATCAAAGTGAAGGCCAAGGAAAAAGGCCAGATCGTCATCGGCTTCGACAACAACGACGACTTCGAGCGAATCATGCAAGTTTTGAATGGGTGAAAGACAGGAGCAAATCCGACATAGTGGCGGAGCGAGCCAACAGCTTGACTTCGCCGATTACTGCGATTAGGATCGTAGATCTGCCGAATTCCGGAGGACTACGATGCGACATTTTTTGTTTTTGTATCTGTTCGTGATTAGCTCACTTTTGATGTGGCTTCCGACGGCTACTGTGCGTTCCGAAGACAAAGAACCGTTGGCGAAGGCGGATGACTGGAGTTTCCAGCCCGTTGTGCGGCCTGCGGTACCGGCTGTGCCGGCAGAGTGGAAAGCGTGGGTGCGTACGCCGCTCGATGCCTTCGTGTTGCAAAAATTGCTGGCGAATCAGCTGAAACCGTCGCCGGAGGCGGAACGTCGAGTGCTCGCGCGGCGAGTGAGCATCGACCTAACGGGGTTGCCGCCGACGCCGGACGAACTCGATGCGTTTGCCACGGACACGTCGAAAGACGCTTACGAAAAACTCGTCGATCGGTTGCTGGCGTCGCCGCGATACGGCGAACGCTGGGCGCGCCACTGGCTCGATGTGGCACACTACGCCGACTCCCACGGGCAGGACCAAGATCGCTTCCGCCCGAATGCGTGGCCGTACCGCGATTACCTGATTCGCGCGTTCAATGCGGATAAACCGTACGCGAAGTTCGTTCGCGAACAGGTCGCTGGCGACGTGCTTTTCCCCGACGATCCGCAAGCGTTGGTGGCAACAGGATTTCTGGCGGCGGGGCCGTGGGACGAGAGCGGGCTGCGCGACATCAACGAGAATTCGCTCGACCGACAGATCGCCCGCAACCTCGACCGCGATGATATTGTGACGACGACGATGACCACGTTTGCGGGGTTGACCGTGCATTGCGCGCGTTGCCACGACCACAAGTTCGACCCGATCACGCAGGCCGATTATTACGCGATTCAGGCTGTGTTTGCAGGCGTCGACAAAGCCGAACGCGCCTACGATGCAGACCCCACCGTAGCCGAGAAACGCGCGTCGCTGGCTACCGATCTCACGCGGGTTCGCGGCCTCAAAGGGACGGCCGATGCGCAACTACTGACAGCCGAGCGTCAGCGGGAAGTGGCGGTGTTCGAGAAGGCGTGGCACGAAAAAGAAAGCCGCTGGTTCACGCCCGAACCGGAGACGTGGACATCGAAACAAGGCGCGACTCTGAAGCCGTTACCGGATCGTTCGATACTTTCGGGCGGGGCCGTACCGGAGCGCGACACCTATGCCGTTGCGATGTCGACGGAGCGAGTGGCGATCACCGGGTTGCGGCTCGAGGTGCTGGCCGATGAATCGCTGCCGCATCACGGGCCGGGCCGTCAGGGGAACGGCAATTTGCACCTGTCCGAACTGCGCGTGAAAGTGTGCGCAAAAGGCAAACCGGAACAGACTATCAATGTGAAACTGAAGTCCGCCACCGCCGATTTCGACCAGACCGACTGGGGCATCGCGCGGGCCATCGACGGCAACGTTAGTACCGCGTGGGGCATCTACCCGGAGGTCGGCAAACCGCATCATGCGATCTTTGAATTCGACAAGCCCGTCGGCTTCGCCGGTGGCAGCACGCTCACCGTCGAACTCGATCAACTCCACGGCGGCGGCCACCTGATTGGCCGGTTCCGCTTGAGCCTGACGACGAACGCGACGCTCATTTCCCCCACGGCGAATCTTGCCCCGATACTCCTGATTGCCGAGGCGAAACGAACGGAGCGGCAACGCGCGGAAATCGCCCGTTCGCTCTGGGAAACGAGTATCGAACGCGAGATGGCCGCACTGCCCGCACAGGCGAAAGTGTATTGCGGCACGAACCGTTTTGCGGTCGATGGCAGCTTCCGGCCATCGCTGACTCCGCGGCCGATTCACTTGCTCGTTCGAGGCGATATTACCAAGCCCCGCGCAGTCGTGGCCCCCGCCGGGGTGCAGGCGGTGGCGGGGCTGAACCGGCATTTTGCGACGCGCGATTTGAGCGACGAAGGCCAACGCCGCGCGGCACTCGCCGACTGGCTGGCCGATCCCGCGAACCCACTGACGTGGCGCGTGATCGTCAACCGCGTGTGGCACCATCACTTCGGGAAAGGCCTCGTCGATACGCCGAACGACTTCGGCAAAATGGGCGGCGCGCCATCGCACCCCGAACTCCTCGATTGGCTCGCAAGCGAGTTCCGCGACGGTGGCGGTTCGTTCAAAATGCTGCACAAAATGATCGTCATGAGCAGCACGTATCGGCAAGCGGTGAGGCACGATGCAACCGCGAACGCGAAGGACGGCGACAACCGATTGCTCTGGCGAATGAACCGCGCCAAGCTCGATGCCGAGAGCATTCGCGATACGGTGCTGATGGTCAGCGGGCGGCTGGACGAAACGATGTATGGCCTTCCCGCGAAGCAATTCGCGACGAAGCCCGGCGTCCACGTGACACCGCAGGCCGACTACGACACCTTCGATATCGATGCCCCCGAATCTCGCCGACGCAGCATCTATCGGTTCATTTTTCGCACTCGCCCAGACCCTATGCTCGAGGCGCTCGACTGCCCGGATGCATCGCAATCGGCACCCGTGCGATCCGCATCGGTGAGTGCCCCGCAGGCGCTCGTCTTGTGGAACAACAAGTTCACTCTGCGGCACTCGGAGCACTTGGCGGCAATCGCAGTGAAGGCGTCTGTGGATGTGACTGAGCAGGTGCGGTTAGTCGGTCGGCGGGTGTTGGGCCGCACACCAACGACCGCCGAAGAGGCGGCGTGGGGTGCGTATGCGAAGGCACACGGGCTGGCGAATTTGTGCCGCGTGTTGCTCAACAGCAGCGAATTTCTGTTCATCGATTAAGGGGCACGGAAGATGCCAACGCGACGCGATTTCCTAGCGGGCGGGTTCGGTGGGCTGGCGCTTTCGCACTTGCTGGCGAACGCCGCCGAAGCGAAGCCCGAGTTTAACGGCGGCCTGCACCACAAGGCGAAAGTGCGCCGCGTGGTGCAGGTGTTCCTGAACGGCGGCATGAGCCAAATGGACACCTTCGACTACAAACCGGCGCTGATAAAACGCCACGGGCAGATCGTCGATGTCGGCCTGAAAGCGACCGTGACCGGCACGCCGGGGCCGCTGATGAAATCGCCGTTCGCGTGGAAGCAACACGGTCAATCCGGGCGATGGGTGACGGATGTCTTCCCGCACCTCGCGAAGCGCGTCGACGATATGGCGTTCCTGATGGCGATGAGTTCGAAATCGAACGTCCACGGCCCCGCGAGTTACCTGCAAAACACCGGCTTCCTCATGCCCGGCTTCCCGTGTACCGGCGCGTGGGTCGGTTACGCGCTCGGCCGCCTCACCGACAACCTGCCGTCGTTCGTGGTGCTACCGGACCCGCGCGGGTTACCCTACAACGGCAGCGGAAATTTCTCGTCGGGCTTCCTCGCGGCATCGCATCAGGGCACCGTGGTCAACCCCTCCGCCGCCGTGCCGATCCCCGATCTCGCGCCGTCATCGGCTGCGAGATTCGTTACGCCCGCTTCGAGTAACGATGGCTTGAAACTGCTTCAGGAAATGAACGGGAAGTACGCGAACGAACGCCAAGGTGACAGCAGACTGTCAGCCCGAGTCGAGAGTTACGAACTCGCCGCGAAGATGCAACTCGCCGCACCGGAGGTGTTCGACCTGACGCGCGAATCGAAGAAAATTCACGACCAATACGGCACGTCCGGCCCGGTTCACGAAGGCGGTTTCGCCCGAAACTGCTTGCTGGCAAGGCGAATGCTCGAACGCGGCGTGCGCTTCGTGCAAGTCTGGAGCGGGCAGGGCGGCCCGTCGAATAACTGGGACAACCACACGAACATCGCTACGGAACTGCCGCCGATCGCGCGGCAAGTCGATCGCCCCGTCGCGGCATTGTTGCAAGATTTGAAAGCCCGCGGCTTGTTCGACGACACGCTCGTGATCTTCACGACCGAGTTCGGGCGGATGCCATTCACGCAGGGCGGCGTCGGCCGCGACCACAACGGCGGCACCTTCGTCACGTGGCTCGCGGGGGCCGGAATTCGCGGCGGCACGGCACACGGCGAAAGCGACGAATTCTCGTATCGCGCCGCAAAAGACACCACCGATTGCTACGACCTCTCCGCAACCGTGCTACATCTACTCGGCATCGACCACGAGAAACTCGCCGTCCGCCACGACGGCATCGACCGTCGCCTCACCGACGTCCACGGCCACGTAATCGAAGCGGTGTTGGCGTAAACATTTCAGGCGTCGATGCCAGATCCCATTTGGCGCTCGTAGGATTGCCGCACCAGACCCATCACGTACGGCAGTTCTTCGAGTGTCGCGAGGCCGATCTGGACGTCGCCATTACCCTGGTGACCGACGCCAGTCACATCTCGACAGAGTTTCTTCGGATCATCCATTTCGCTAAATTTAACGTTGAACGTCAACAACAATCGTCTGGCTTGCGGCTCTACATCGACGAAATTGGTTTCCGCCTTGTACGCGACACAAATCCTCAAAAACTCTTCGGATACGCAGTAATCGAGTGCGATCACTTCCTTACGGAACGCTTCAAACACTTCATGCAACTTGCCTGTCAACAATCTGGGATGATCGGCAATTGTGCATGTCGTCGCTTTGACGGGATTCTGATACGCAGCCAATGCCTGTGCTGACAGTTTCGGTGCCGTCCAGACTACCAACGCCAAATCGGCAAGTCTGCTGGCTCGCTTCTGAATTGCCTCTTCATTCCAATTTTCGACTTGACCTAAACCCGCATTGAGCTTGTAAGGACACCATCGAAAGCCCTTGTCCTCCAAATCGCGTTTGACGTGAAATAGTTTGTTGCTGTAATCAGAGTTATAACTGGATAGCGTCAGGTTCCCGAGAGTGTGCAACCACGTCTCTTGAATCCTTTTCCACTCCGGTCCCAATTCGTCCATCCAGGCGGGGGAAAGAGTTTGCGGCAGAATGTGTTTGATAGAGATGGGAAAAACGGTAACCTCCACACGTTCTCTCCGACCGTAGTTCTCCAACCTCCTTAGCCAGTAGTTGCGACTGCGGAAGTTGTACAAATCGCGAGTTTGCAGATCGCGGCGAAATTCCTCGTCGTTCGGAAATCGCCGATACGAGGGCATTGTAAGTAGATGCGCCTCGATACTCTCGAGGTAGCGATCTTTCTTGAGAGCCTTTGAGAAACTGGCGAACGTTCGGTTCAACGAGTTCGGCATGATCGCACATATGGCTCGTCGAAAAACGTAAGACTCGATCAACCGCACCGCAGTTACGAAGTCCACTCCGCTTAACGTTCCCTTCGCGTAGTCGTCGTACAACACGAGCAAGAACGGGTAGGCCGGTTCGACTTTTAACTCTCGCAAATCGTGGAAGGCATCGTTGAGAATTGGTTCCGGTTCTGCACCGAACGCCATCGCGCAGTAATAACGAGCGAAGGTGCGTATCTCCTTGATCAGTACTTCCACACCGGCATTCGCGATATCCGGCAGTTTGGCGTAGGCTTTGAATGCCGAGTACACTTCGCGAATGTTTGGAATCTCGCCCGTCTTTACGGTCAGGAAATGGCGTATGAAATCGTCGAAGTGAGTGCCGTACGCTTTTTGTCCGAAGTCGACCTCCATCGGTCGCCAATATTGTTCGTACAGCCGCGTCTGGAATTGCGGCTCGAGTCCCATCAGGATGAAGTTGCGAATCTTGTCCGCCTCGTTCAAGTCCAATCCCGTCGAGTTCATACTTTCGAAGATGAGTTGTGGGTTGTCCTGGCTACGATTGAGTGCAATATCGACGACGACTAATTTCGCCAAACCATTGCAAACCGCCACGAAGTCGCCTTTGCGCTCGTCAATCAGTTCCACAAAGAGTTGGAAGTTCTCCGTCACCCGTAGTGAGAACTCTTTCGGCTGTTCCATATCGTCGATGATGGCTTTGAATGAAGCCTTGTCGATTTGCGAAAGGAGTAGCTTGAAATGTCGTTCACCCGTTTCATCCCGATTGCAGAGGTAGTTATTTTTCAGCTTGAGCGGCGAGAATCCGTCCACCGGTTCCGTTCCCGTCATCGCCTTGGCGAGTGCGGCGATCAGTAGCATCACCGTCGTCAGACGTTGTTGCCCGTCGATGACGAGGAGCGGCGAAAACACCGTTACGGTGACCGGCCCTGGTCCACCTAGCCCTTGTTCGATGTAGACAATCGAGCCGACGAAATGGACGGCAATCGTGTCGTCGCTGCCCGTACGTACGATGTCATCCCATAGCTGTCGGCACTCTTTTTTCGTCCAGGAATACGTCCGTTGATAGATCGGTATCACGAATTGAGGGGCCTTCTTGAGCAGATCGAGCAGCTTGGCTTCGGTGGCTTTCAAGGTGACGTCTCCGAGTGATTCCGTTTGCAAGCGATATTATCTTATTGATATTTTGTATGCGAATGAAAAACGGCCATTGCCTCACTCCGCCAGTTTCATCTTGCGATTGGCTTCGTCCATTCGTCCGAGGTGGCGGCCTTGTTGGGTGCCGATGTAGCGTGCGGCGGCGTTGGCCCAGGCGGTTTTGGCACGGGCTTTATCGCCTTGTCGCATAGAGACGTCGCCGAGCCGAGGCTATCCAGATACGCAGCATGTTCGAGGCTGGCTTCCCTGTCGCACCACCAGCACTTCAAAGGAATGATCGCACTCGGCGCAGTCGTACGGGTAAAGTGGCATCGCGGAAGGGATCCTGTTAGGTGGTTCGTTTCCGTTTATAGATTTCGCTCGCACGCATTAGCACGGCTTTCTCTTCCGATGTCAGGCTGTCTTTGCCCGAGCGCGCGACTTTTTCGAGCGCCAAATCGAGCTTGGCTTCGAGTTGCTCGTCGATAGGCGAAGTCGCGGCGGCGTTGGCAACCGATACGACGGGCATACGAACCTGCGACGTATCTTCTTCTTCGGCAATCGGTGTCGCAAGGCGGAGTCGCGGCGTTTTGTATTGCTGACGAGACGCTTTCCCCGCACTGTTCGCGAACCAGTTTGCCATCCGCCAATCGAACGAATAGTGCATGAAGCCGAATGCGGCTCCGCCGAGTACGAGCACGATACCGGAGACGTCGCCAACGCCACGCTCCCGCTCGTTGGATGCCGCAGTGGCGAACCAATATAAGTTAAATAACACGATCGCCATCGCGATATGCTTGACCTTCACCGGGATGACAAACCAGATTCGGAAGGTGGTGTTCGGCGACAAACACGCGAACCGTACGAGGCACGCCGTGACGATGGCCGACGAACCGACATACAAATTGGGTAGCGGTAATTGCAGAGGATTCACGACCAGAAACGCAAACAATCCGAGTTGCGTGCAGATCGCCGCATAGACGACGAACGATGCAAATTCAGTCGTGCCGAACGTCCCTTCGATCGACGAACCGCAGTAGTACAAGACGACCATTGCAAAAACGAACGGGATAAAACTGCCGATGCCCGTTTGGTGGAAGATCGCCGATGTGACGATTCGCCACACGTGGCCTTTTTCGAGGATTCGATCGATCGATAGACCGAAGGTTTCGCGCAGCGGGTCTGGGCCGAACGCATTTTTAGCCGCCAACACTTGCAATGCGTACGTCGCGCACAACACGATAATCAAGATGACCGTAGCCCGGCTCGTCGACCAGATTCCGTCGTCGTGGTCGAGTTCTCGAATGTAGTCGCGATCGTTCAGGCCCATATCGCGTGCTCCTCGGCAAAAACGTTAGCAACAGTTTATCGAACCAATCCCCGACAGCAAACCTAGACTCGCCTACGGGTTGACAAGACGGAAGCGGTGCTGCGGTAACTCAACCACCTTTCGCGAACTTGTTCATGAAAGCTGTCGCTTTTGGGTCGTCTGCGGCCATGCTCGCTTCGCCATCGACAATAATGAAAAACAAGCGTTTGTTGGCGAAGAACGCCCAACAGACTGAAGTTTTGCCTTCGTTATCATTGACGAAATGTATGGCGGGATTACCGTTCACTGCCGATTTTGCACTCGAACGGATTTTACCGACGAACGGACCATAACTGCCAGGCTTTGTTCTTGGTAATGTCGCTTCAATAAAGTTTTCCGCTGTCATTCGATCTGAATCCGGGTGGGCTGGTGGAAGCTCAACGATGACGAAGTATTTCCGGTCTCCGCTCACTCGAGACCATGCGAAAAGTTCTGATGTTGGCGTAATCAGCCCTGGTTTGTCTTTGTTCAATGATTCCCGAGTCTCCTTCACCGGCTCACCATCGGGGAATGCCGTTGTGAAGCTATTGTCCGGTGCTCGGAACTTGGTCCAACCACTTGATCCGCGTGTGGCGAAAAACACACCGCCGCCGATTAGCAACAATGCCACGACACCGGCCCCAATCCACAGGCCGATTGGCTGGCTTGCGGCGGGCTTTTTCTTTCCCTTGCGGACTTTTTTCTTGGGCGCGTAGTCGTCTTCATCCTCCTCGTCGTCGTCATCGTCGTCGACTACCGCGACGGCGCGCGACTTCGGCTTGGCTCGTACCGCTTCTTCAATCACTTCAAAGCCTTCATCCGCGTCCGGTTCGTCGACGACGAATGCCTCGGCGCACTTCGGGCACTTAATGCGTTTGCCGATGGCCGTGTCGGGTGCGTTCATCCGGGCCGAACACGCTGGGCATTGAATTTGCGGCATGGGAGTCTCGTGGAAAGTGTCACTGTGTTAAGACGGGCGGATCGTTCTCGATTTACCATCCGCAGGGAAACCGGAGAACGCCCCTACCCGGAACGCCGATGAACGCGCAAGATAACTCTGTAAGTTAACCTACCAATAATTCGCGCTTCGCTAACTCTCTCCAGGTCGAGGTTTATTGAATGAGCCTTCCTAATGGATCGGCCGGGGTTGCAACCCCGGCGCTCGATCGTGCTTCATCAAACGGTCACCACCATAGCGTTTTAGAAGTCGAATCGATCACCATCCGATTCGCCGGGGACTCCGGCGACGGGATGCAGTTGGCCGGGACGCAGTTTACGAACACCGCTGCCGCACTCGGCAACGATATTGCCACTTTCCCAGACTTCCCTGCGGAAATTCGTGCCCCCGCCGGTACGCTCGCCGGCGTATCGGGCTTTCAGGTTCACTTCTCAAGTACCGACATTCATACCCCCGGCGACGCGCTCGATGCCCTCGTCGCGATGAACCCGGCGGCGCTAAAGACGAACCTCCGCGACCTGAAAAAGTCCGGAATCTTAATCGTCAACTCGGACAGCTTCGGCAAGGGCGATCTCGATAAGGCCAAGTATCGCGTCAACCCGCTCGAAGACGGATCGCTGAAAGGCTACCGTGTCGTGCTCGTTGCGGTTGCCAAACTCGTTCGCGAAGCGGTCGCCGAGTTCAAGCTGACACCACGCGAAGCCGACCGGTGCAAAAACTTCTTCGCACTCGGCCTCGTTTACTGGCTTTACGAACGGCCACTCGAACCGACGCTGAAGTGGATTCGCGAGAAGTTTGCGAAGAATCCGCAGTTCGTGAACGCGAACTCGGCCGCACTCAAAGCCGGTTACAACTACGGCGAGACGGTCGAACTGCTGCCCGTTCAGTACAAGGTGGCGAAGGCGAAGATCGCGCCGGGAACGTACCGCAAGATCACCGGCAACGAGGCAATGGTCATCGGCCTCGCGTGCGGAGCCGATGCCGCGAAGAAGACGCTGATTTACGCGAGTTACCCGATCACCCCGGCGAGTAGCATCCTCGAAGGGCTGGCCGAACTTCGCCGCTACAACATCAAGACGTTCCAGGCGGAAGACGAAATTGCCGCGTGTGGCGTGGCAATCGGTGCCAGTTTCGGCGGGGCGATCGGCATGACGGGCACCAGCGGCCCCGGTGTCTGTTTGAAGGCCGAAGCGATCGGCCTCGCGGTGATGACCGAGTTGCCGCTGATTATCATCGACGTACAACGCGGTGGCCCCAGCACGGGACTGCCGACCAAGACCGAGCAAGCCGACTTGCTGCAAGCGATGTTCGGTCGCAACGGCGAATCCCCTGTGGCGATTCTCGCGGCGGCATCGCCCGCCGACTGCTTCGACATCGCGTATGAAGCGGTGCGAATCGCGACGCGGTTCATGTGCCCCGTGTTCATTTTGTCCGATGGCTACATCGCCAACGGTGCCGAACCGTGGAAGCTTCCCGATCTGTCGAAGCTCAAGAAGATCGAAATCGTTCACCCGACGAAGCACAACAGCGAAGGTTGGACTGGCGCGGGCCACGAGAACGGTGCGGAAGAGGCATCGAAGTTCTTGCCGTATCGCCGCGATGAACTGCTGTCGCGACCGTGGGCGATTCCGGGCACACCCGGCCTGGAGCACCGCATCGGCGGGATCGAGAAACAAGACGTGACGGGGAACGTGAACTACGAACCGTTGAACCACGAGCATATGGTTCACACCCGCTGGAAGAAGATCGAGAACATCGCGGAAACGATCCCCGAGTTAGAAATCGAAGGCGATGCCGACGCCGAAGTGCTCGTCGTCGGCTGGGGCGGGACGTACGGTTCGATCACCACGGCGGTCGAACGGATCCGCAAACAGGGCAAGAAGATCGCACAGGTACACTTCCGTTACCTGAACCCGATGCCTAAGAACACTGCCGAAGTGATGGCGCGCTACAAGAAAATCCTCGTGCCCGAGTTGAACAGCGGGCAACTGTCGTGGCTGCTGCGAGCAAAGTATCTCGCACCCGCCGAGGGGCTGTGCAAGATCCAGGGCAAGCCGTTCCTGATTAGCGAAATCGAAGCCGCCATCGCGAAAATGATGGGCGTATAATTAACGAATACGGCACGGTTCAAAACCCGGTTGCAGTTTTGCCAAATAAGACCACTAAAAATTTGGTTCCGGCGTGATTGGAATTGGGCGAAATCGGACGTAAGTCG
>JAYVQG010000390.1:0-14284 GCA_043757025.1 Limnoglobus sp. | reverse complement strand
ATCCCGCGTTCGTCGAGATCGTTCACGAGCGCGGAAAACGATTGATCGAGCGTTGGGGCCAACACCGTTTTGAGGCGTACATTCTCCTGCGCGTGCGTATCCCAACACGGCGCATCCGATGGCTCATCCGGCCCGCGAAACCAATTCACTTGCACCAGCGACACACCCGCTTCGATGAGCCGGCGCGCGAGCAAACAGCTTTGGCCGAAGTGGTGGCGACCGTAACGATCCCGCACGCCGACCGATTCGCGGTTGAGGTCGTACGCCATTCGCGCTTGCGGGGAACCGAGTAAATCGAACGCTTGCGTCGTGTGCCGATCGTACTGCCCGACGGGGCCAGCGGTGGTGCTGGCGAGGCTGCGGTCGAAGCGTTGCAGCAAGTCGCGGCGATCGCTGAGGCGACCGAGTGGCACGTCGGCCATCAGTGTGAATTCGGGGATGCGAAACTGCGGCGAGGCGGGTTCGCAGCGGAACAGCCACGGGTCGCTGGCGCGACCGAGGAAGCCGGCATCTTGCCCCGGCCAGACGGAATTATCGGTGTTGAAAATGTGCATCGGCAGCCGCACCGCGCCCGGCATCCCGTGCTTGTCGCCGGCGATTCGCCGCACCAAACTCGCCAGTGTCGGCCAATCGTTCGGCGGGCCGGGGTTGACGTTCTCCGCATTCATCGGCGAGTGCGGCACGCCGGTCAGCATGGCATATCCGCTCGAGGAATGCGCGTTGTCGCCGGTGGACATCGCCCGCACGAAACAGAGTTTGTCGGCTTGTTGCGCGAGTTTCGGAAACAGCGAGCATATATTGACGCCGGGCACGTTGGTCGGGATCGGGCCGAACTCGCCGCGAATCGTTTCGAGCGCATCGGGCTTCGGATCCCACGTCGAATGTTGCGGTGGCCCGCCGAGCATGAACAGCACGATGCAGTTCTTCGCCCGCTTCGCAGAAGTCGGCGCACTCGCCTGAATCCGATTCAGCGTGGGTAACGACAGCCCGAGCGCAGCGAGGCCGCCGGCACGGAAGACTTCGCGACGAGACACGCCATCGCAAAGCGACGCAGACGATTCATGGATACTCAACATGTGAGGCCATCCTCCGGACGATTGGGAGAGTGCAAAACGCGCAGTTAGGCAGGATGTTAAAGAGCCTACCCGATATTCGGACCGCAAGCAAGCCTGCGAAGAACGAATCGCGGCAACAGCGAAGCCATCAAACGGGTCTACGAGTCGGTGCCTCCGACTTCATTTCTGAAACAGCGGACTCTTCCAGATGCCGAGTTTGTTTAGCCAGAACTGCCAGACGGCGCGGAGCGTTTCGAGGCCGTATTTCGTGCTGCGCCCGAAGTTGATCTGGCTGGCTTCGTTGAAGTAGCGCACGGGCACGGGGACGTCGCCGAGGCGGAAGCCGAAGTGGACGGCTTGCACGAGGAATTGCGTGTCGAAGACGAAGTCGTTGCTGTTGCGGTCGAACGGAATGGTTTCGAGAACTTGCCGGCGATACACGCGGAAGCCGCTATGAAACTCGCCGAGGTTTTGGCCGAGTGCGACGTTCTCGAACATCGTCAGCCCGCGATTGCAGATGTACTTCCACCACGGCATCCCGCATTTCAGGGCTTCTTTTCGAGAGCGAACGCGGTTCCCGAGCACGACATCGCAGATGCCGAGTTCGATGATACCCACCGCGTGCGGGATCACTCGTGCATCGTATTGATAGTCCGGGTGGATCATCACGATGACATCTGCACCGCGTTCGAGGCAGTAGCGGTAGCAGGTTTTCTGGTTGCCGCCGTAGCCGAGGTTCTGCGGGTGAACGATCACCGTCAGCCCCATTTGTTTCGCGATTTCCACCGTGCGATCTTTGCTGCCATCGTCGACGAGGAGAATCTCGTCGACGCAACCGGCCGGGAAATCGGCGATCGTGGCGGCGAGCGTTTTCTCGGCGTTATACGCGGGCAGAACGGCGATGATCTTGTGGATGCGGGGCCGATCCGGTGCGACGGGGCGGAGGATGCTATCGACGTGAAACACCGCATGGGTGGGGTTCAGCGGCGGTTCGAGGAGCAAAGTTTGCGACATCGCGGCGAAGACTCGGTGGAAGGCAACGGTGTGACTTGCGACTCGCAAAGTCACACCGCTTTATGATATGCCTTCGGCGTGCGACCGGTTACGCGCGGAGGCGAAGGTTGCCCACGGCCCCGTCGTTTCGCCCACCGACGAGTTGCTTCAAGTCGGCGATTTGTCGTGCGAGTTCCAACTGCCCCGTGACGAGGTCGGCGATTTGTTCGGATGCAAAACTTGCCGAAACTCCGCCGTGGCCGTGCTCTTCGCCCATACCCAACAGCCGCACGGTTTGATCGCGCAATCGTTCGGAAACCAGGTCGAAGGCGGCAGCATGTCGTTCGTTCATACCGCGTACATCGGCCGAAAGCAGTCGGATGGACGAGTCGAATTTGTCGACGAGAACATCGAGCCGTTCATCGACCGAATCCTGAAATCGCCTCGCTTCACTTTCGGCGCGGGTCGTCGATTCGGCGATCTGCATCTCTGCGTTTGCCATACGTGGGCCGAGTTGCGCGACCGCCATCGAAATGTCTTCGATGCGACCGGGCAACGCGGTGAGCGCGTCGAGCCGGGTGGCCGTATCGGCAATCGGCATCGCCTGTGCCGTCAGCCGTTCAGACAAGGCTTCTAACCGGTTTGGCACATCGGCGAGCGCAGCGAACTGCGCGGAATAATCGGGGATCGCGAGCAACTGCTGCGAGACGACATCGATACGATGCCCGATTCCGACAATCTGATCGGGTAGAACCGATGTGAGTTCTCGAATAGCAGTCACTTGCTGAACGAGACCCGCCGTTGTGGCCGGAATTGTTGCGAGATCCTCGAAGCGACGCTCCACCGCTGACAGGCGGTCGACGACGGCGGCGAAGAGAATCTCGATCGTCGCTGCGTGATCCGCCGCTTCGACCTGAATCGACTGCGCCGTTTCCATGACGGTCTGATGCGTCGCTTGGCGCTGGCGATCGGCTGCCGAAAACTGCGCGGCGATACGGGACATCGCCACGTTCAACGCATCGAGCTTACCGTCGGCGATCTGTCCCCGATTTGCAAGCAGGCGAAAGCCATCTTGCTGATTTGCGAGCATGGATTGGAACGTACCGCGCGACTCGGCCTGTGCGGTTTGCGATTGCTGATATTGTTTGTGGAAGTTCCACGGCAACACGATCAGCCGCTTGACGTAGCGTGCCGCCTGCCCGAACACGGGTATCGTGCGAACGCGCGGCCGCAGCCAGTGGACGACTTTGCGAAACCCGTTCGGCGATTGGACCAGATTCATTTTGGATACTCCTTATGCGGCGCGTGACTCGCCCTTCGGTGGGGCGAATCCTTCGCGGAACGTTCGGTAAATGGCGGGCTCATCGACGCGCTTTCCCACGGCGGCTGGGAGGTCGTCGAGTAGCTGCAATCGCTTGTTCGCGAGATATTTTGCGACACCTGTCGGGTAGCGCCGGAGGCCGGAGAATACGGCAGTACGAAAGCGATCTTCGTACGCCGACTGCGTGAAATCTGCCGCATATTCGCGTGCTTGGCGTGCCCACTCCTCGGCCGTCAGCAACCCCATCGCAGTCGGACGCACTCCGCGTTGCCAAGCCCATTCGACTTGGGCAAATCGCGTGGCCAGCGAAGCGACGTCCCCCGTCGGGAACACGCGACCCAGACCGCCCGCCGTCTCCGGCGAAGCGCCCGCATCCGAGCAGATGACATAGCAGCCACTCATAAGGGCTTCGACGATTGGCACGCCGAACCCTTCGTGGTGCGAAGGGAAGACGAAGACATCGGCTTCGGCGTAACGGCGTGCGAGTTCACTTGCGGACAGATCGTGGTAGAACCGAACGCGATTGCGGAGTAGCGGCGACTTCGCCAATTCCCGCAGGTGCGCGAGGTACTCCGGGTCGCACCATGCCGTGCTGCCGGCGAGGTCGAGCGTGGCATCGGCGTTGCGCGACGCGAACTTCGCGAACGCAGCCATCAGGTCCGAGATCCCCTTCGACGCGACGAACCGCCCGACGTACAAGAACCGCAACGGTTGCCCCGCTTTGACGGGGCGGCGCGGTATTGGCTGGAACGACACCGCCGGGGCAACTCGCGAAATCCGCTCGGATGGAAACCCAAACGACTCGAGTTCCTTCTGGATGTACCGGCTCGTCGTCTGCACGCGATCCGCCGCGAACAGGTTACTGGCCTGGCAGAACGATTCCGCCAAGGTCGTTCGCTCGGTTTCGTTCAGCAGGGCAGGCGGGGTGATGCCGTGGTAATAACCGATCGTGTGTGCCGTGCGTGGTGCGAGCAAAATCGCATCGAACGCCGGGTAGCGTATACCGAAGTGGAAGACGATGATATCCGACGACTGGAAGTGCGCATCGGCGACAATCGCGGAGGCGGAAGGCACCTCGACGATTCGCGAATCGCTGACGTTCCCGCCCATCGTGAACAGCCGCACGTCGGCGGTGGGACCACCCGCGAGCGGCATCGAGAGAGCATCGGCTTGTTGACGCGCAATGTTCGAGATCGCATCGCGCGACACGATGCAACCCGCGATTATCGAAGCTCGAAGCGGTTCCCCGCTGGCCCGGCTCATGGTGTTCCTCATGCGGCGAGGTTGCGGGGGCGGGGTACCATCAATGCGATGGCGGCACGGGTCAACGCGACCGGCGCGTGTCGTTGCTCGTATTCCCGACGCGCGGCATTCCCCATCCGCAGCCGCAACGGTTCATCGGAAAACAGGCGGCGTAGTAAGCCACTGAGCGACGTCGTGCTGCCGGGGTAGCCGAGTAATCCCGTCGAGCCATCGACGACGTAATCGGTCGCCACGCCGACCGCGCAGGCGACGATCGGCTTGCCGAACATCATCGCCTCAACGATGGGAAACGCCGACGATTCCGCGTGTCCCATCCAGCAGACGACGGATGCGCTTGCCACCGTATCGGCTTCGGTAGCAGTTGGAAATTCGCTCAGCAGATCGTCCCGCATCGCAGCGGCTTCGTTCGATTCGCCGATGAAATAGATGCCTGCCGACGGCTCGGCATCACCCGTTGCACGATCCGTTACCGCAAACGGAACTCGCTCGAAACTCCGCGTGCCGGGTTGGCCGTCGGTCGATCGTTTCGCGGCACGCAACGTCCGCGCCGATGGCGACACGATCTTCTTTGCAATCGCAATCGCGTACCGTTCGAGTTCGGTTTGCGGCGCGTTTGCCATATACGCAATCGTGCGGAAGCGATCGTCGAGCAACGCGAACAGTCCCTCGGCGTTCGCCGTCGGCACCCAGACGGTCGAGATTTCACGAACCTCCGTCAACGCGAGTAACTGTGCGTGGGCCGCCTTCGCCCACACTTCGCACGTGCCCGGTGTTCGCGAAGGGATGCGGTGAATCCAAACGTCGTCGACAATCGGCGCACCGGTTTCGCCTTCGACAATCGCATGAACTTCCACGCCCGTAGCGGCCAGCCCCGTGGCAATCTGTCGAAACTGGCGATTCTGGTCGTCGGTGGCAGAAAGATACTCGCGGTGAATGAAGCCAACGCTTTGGTGCGGCACCCGTCGTGCGGTCGTTTGCTCCATCGGACACAGCGATAATCCGGCAGGGTAGACGATGGCACCTTCAACCGCCATCACGCGATACCCGGCATCGATCAGGCGCGAACAGGCATTGGCATCGACCTCCGAATCGGCCTGCGATTCGTCGAAACCACCCACCGCGAGAAGCGTCGCTCGCCGGTAACTGATGCTCGACGGATGCGGGCAGAGGAACGGGTCCGCCGTCGGAATCTGGAACGGCGTCAGCGGCGCGGCAACGTGATTCACGACGCCTTGGCGCGATACAACCCGGTAACCGGTCTCGCCCGCAATCTGCCCGCCGACAACGGCAACGGACCCCGTGTGATAGCCTTCGACGAGTCTCGCAATCCAGCGGCTATCGGGGACCGAACCGGCTTCGAGGAACGCGACGATCTCGCCCGTTGCCCGTGCCACGCAGCGATTCCGTGTGGCGGCGGCTCGCCGGGTAGCGATCGGAATTTCCAACACATCGGGGCCGAACGTATCGGTTTCATCTTCCGGAATCGCAACGATTCGTTCGTAGGCGACTTGAGATTGAAGGTTGAGCGCGCGCAATGTGACACGTTTCGCAGCGAGCGTACCAGATGTCACAATCGCGCTGACCCGCATGGACGGCACCCGATAACAGTGGAGCGCAGACACTGCGCGACTTCACTATTATCGGCCATGCGAAGAGGCGAGTTTAACGAAGCTGCGGGGAACTGAAGCGGCAGCCAACCGCGGAACTCACGGCAGGCACGGAAAATAGAGAGAGTGAAACGAAACCAGTATTCGATTCGGATCCCGTGATTTCCGCTATTTCCGCGGTTGATTTGTATTGGTTTATCCGCGTTGCAACCGTTGCGGGACTTCGAGGCCGTGTTGCTCCATTCGCATCGCATCCGAAAGAATCTCCACCGTTGGCCCGTCCGCGACCACTTTCCCGCAATCGAGCAATATCGCGCGAGAACAGGTATCGAGCACCAACTCGAGGTCGTGCGTGGCGATCAATTTCGTGCAAGAAAGCTCGCGAATTAGCGCGATGAGTTCGCGGCGGCCGCGCGGGTCGAGGAACATCGACGGTTCGTCGAGGAGCAAAATTTCGGGTCGCATCGCCAGTGCCGTCGCCAGTGCCGCACGGCGCTTCTCGCCGCCGGAAAGCTTGTTCGGCACGCGGTCGCCATGTTCCGGTAAGCCGACCTTCGCCAGCGATTCTTCCACCCTCGCAAGGGTTTCGCTCTCCGAACAGCCGAGGTTCAGCGGCCCGAACGCCACATCTTCGGTAACGGTCGCGCTGAAGAGTTGATCGTCCGGATTCTGAAACACCACGCCGACGGTTTGCGGCAACTGCTTGCGATGTTTGGGGTCGGCGGGATCCAGCCCGAGCACGGAAAATTGATCGCGCACGCCGGTGAGCACCCCGCACAGCCGCAGAAACAACGTCGTTTTGCCCGCGCCGTTCGGCCCAACAATCGCCACGCTTTCCCCCGTCGCAATCGTAAACGTCACGCGGTCGAGTGCCACCCGCCCATCGGCATACCGGTGCGTCGCCTCACGGGCTTGCAGTGCGATCGCACGTTCCATCGGAAGCCTCTCGTTTAGATTTTTCATGCCAGCCCGCAGCGAAAGCAAGGGGAACAATCGTGAAACCAAACGCCCGTACACCCAAGGGTACTTACTTTCTCTTCTTGTAGCTGGGGTCTGTGACCCCGGAAGCCTGACTTTCTCTTCTTGTAGCTGGGGTCTGTGACCCCGGAAGCCTGACTTTCTCTTCTTGTAGCTGGGGTCTGTGACCCCGGAAGCCTGACAATTGAGGAGACGCTGCCTCTCCACCGGCCTCACAGAGGCCAGCCACATAAGAAAGCCCGACTTCTTGTAGCTGGGGTCTGTGACCCCGGAAGACTGACAATTGAGGAGACGCTGCCTCTCCACCGGCCTCACAGAGGCCAGCTACATAAGAAAGCCCGACCCAGGGGTACTTTCGTTTACAAACGGTCCCACAACACCAACGCGATCGTGCCGAATAGCACCAGCATAAACCCAATTGCATCGTGCGGCGCGGTGCGAAATTGTTGCAGTGCGCGCAGGGTGCCGTCGAAGCCGCGGCAGTGCATTGCGGCCGACACGCGCTCCGCCCGTTCGCCACCGCGAACGAGCAATGCTCCCGCCACCGAGCCGAGCGTGTGGTACGTGTGGCGATTGGTTTTCGCGCGAAATCCACGGCACCAGAGTGCGATCCGCAACCGGCGCGCTTCCTCGAACAGCACGCCGATGTAGCGAAACGCGAGTTGCGCGATCAGCACGAGCGTAGCGGGAACGTAAAGTGCGTGTGCGGCAGCGAGCGTTTGCGGGATCGGTGCCGTACGGGAAAGGATCATCGCCAACAGGCCGATGGTGAGACATCGCGCCACCAGCACCGCCGCTTGGATCAGGCCGCGTTCGCTGGCACGAAGGAAACCGATCGTCCACGCCGGGCCATCGTCGGCGATCGCAAATGGGAGGATCGCAATGAACGGCAGAATGCCGAACGAGAGTAGTAAGATACGGTCGCGAACATGGCGGTAGCGTAACTTCGCGATGGCGCACATCAGGAGCGAGCAGATGAGTGCCACGTAGGCGGGGGCGGGTTGTCGCAAAGTGGCGACGCCAACCGATGCCGTCAACAACGCCGCCAACTTCCAGCGTGCATCCCAGCGAGCGAAGCGCGAATCGGCGACGGCAGTTTCGCGGACGGCAATCGTCACCGCGACTTCAACAACGGGGGATTGGGTTTAGGACCGGCGAGTTCCGCACGCAGTTCGCCGACGGCTTCGTTCCAGTCGCGGTCCGCCGTGCCACTCGGTCGGCCACGTCGAACCCACACCTCATAGGCACGCTGTGCGATGCGATCTTGTGGAATTTCCGGCGCGTCGATCTTCCCAACGCTCTCGACGAGATTGACCGACGAACTCGAAGCGTCGTGTTCGTTCGCTTCGAGCGTCGCAAGAATCGTTACTTTGGAGTCCGATTTTGCGAGGTTCTTGTTGCCAGTCTTGGCCGCCGCCGTCACGATCCGACGGATGACCGCATTCCGTTCGGTGCGGTCCGACTGCGAGCGTTTTTTGCGTCCGAACAACCAATCGAATACCATACTCGCCTCGCGGATTGGGGTGGAGTTGTACCGCACGGATCAATTTTGCCACCTCAGTTACTTTACCAATCCCTGGCGAGTTGACTATAGCTTCGTTTGCCGCATACATGGCCGTGATGCGAGTGTTCGCGCCGCGGAAACCGCCGCGTTATGCCAAAGGGTAGCCATCGCCATCGCGATCGACGGCGACGATCTCGACGAGCGACCAGACGAGCGGGATGAAGATCGTCGCAAAGCCGATGCCTGCGCACATCAGTGGGAACGAAAATATCGTAATCATTAGTTGCGCCACGCCCGCACCGGTGCGGCCCGCATAGAAGTTGTGGACGCCGAGCGTACCGAGAAACAACGCGAGAAGAATGTATGCCAATCGCGACTTCGGAATGTAATCGTGCGCGCTCTGCCTTCGATAGCGGCTACGGCGTCGCGGTCGCTCTTCCTCGTAATCGTCGTCGTAGTCGTCTTCGGTTCGCTCTTTACGGAAGCGGTTCTTGCGCTTCGGCAACGGTTCGACGTCGAACTCATCCTCGCTGCGGCTCGATTCGCGCTTCGTCTTGGCGAGGAACACTTGCTGGCATTTCCCACACTCGACTTCTTCGTTGCGATATTTCGCATCGATTTCGAGTTGCGTCGTGCAGGTGGGACACGTGATCGTGATGGTCGGCATATCGCACCCGAATAGGATTCATTTTAGTTCGTCGTGCCCGATTCTCTCAGTTAAGGCGCTTAACTATGTCGCAGTGCCTCGATGGGATCGAGCCTGGCGGCGCGTTTGGCGGGGTATAACCCGGACAGCAAGCCGACGAGGACCGAGACGCTGAAGGCGAGTATCGGCGACCAGGTGCGAATCATCGTCGGTACGCCGAAAGCGGATTGCAAACCGTAAGCGAGGCCGATGCCGAGCGCGACGCCGACCAGCCCGCCACCGCACGACAGCACGAGCGTTTCCACGAGAAACTGGAGTGCAATGTCCCACTGTTTCGCACCGAGCGCCCGGCGGATGCCGATCTCGCGGGTTCTTTCCGTCACGGTTGCCAGCATGATGTTCATAATGCCGATGCCGCCGACGACGAGCGAGATTCCTGCAATCGCAGCGAGGATGAGCGTGAACAGCCGTTGCGTTTCCTCTGCCTTGCGGATTAGTTCGAGCGGCACGAATGCCTGCACGTCTTTCTGCGGGTGAAACTGGTCGATCATCGCCTGGATCGCCATCGCCGTCCGCGATACATTCTCCAGCGAATCGACCGTCACCGTGATCTGGCTGATGTCGAGACGTTCGACGTTGAAGCCATTCTTGAAGGTAATGAGTTCGCGTCCGATTCGCGCACGATCCGTCGCAAACGGAACGAATATCACCCGTGCGAACTCGGCATCGCCACCGCTCAAACCGCCACCCGCGAGCTTCTTATCTTCGGTCACGCCGACGATGGTGAACGTGATCGGTTCGCCCAGCCCATCGATACCCACCGAGCGACCGACCGCGTCTTCGGTCGGGAACAAGGCATCGGCGGCCGAGGAACCCAGCACCGCAACGTTGTCGAGTTTTTCCTCATCCGAAGCGACAATCTTTCGGCCGCGAAGGATCGTGATGTTGTTCTGGATGAAGAACGCGGGCGTGACCGAAACGAGTCGCACTTCGAGCTTGTGTTCGCGGTAGCGGATCGTTTTGCGGAACTCGCGCATCGGCGTGGCTGCCGTTACAGTAGGTATCGTTTCGCGAATGCGACTGAGGTCCGGATAGGTCAGCCCGAAGGCGTACCTGTCGGCCCCTTTGAGCTCCGACGAATCTTCGAGTGGCTTCACGCTCCGCAACAGAATCGTATTCGCGCCGAGGTCTTCGAGTTGTTTGAGCGCCTGATACCGCGCCGCCTCGCCGACGGCCAACATGATAATGACCGACGCCACGCCCAGCACGATGCCGAGCGCCGTGAGCATCGAGCGCAACCGGTGCGCCGCAAGCGCCCGTAGCCCAATGCGAACGACGTGTGTGAAGCCAACGCTCATGGGACGCGATTCTCGAACGCGGAATTCACTCAGTGTACAGTAAATTATCGCTACATGTGGTCGCGAAAGGCCCACAAAATCCAGACGGTCAGGCCGAAGAGCATTCGTAACGCCACTTGGGCGGACACCCACCACATCGAGGCGTTCATCGTACGGCCCAGTTTTTCGAGGCCCTGTTTCACGCCTTCGTTCACCAGATGGTTCGGATCGTATTTACCCAACGTCGCGAGGCGGACCATCTTCGCTTTCCAAGTACCTGCCCATTTCTCGGCTTTATCGAGGTACTTTTCGGTTTCGTTGCGGTCGATCGACCCGACGCGAATGAGGAAGTACATATCGACCGCCACCATCGGGATGAGCGACGACAAAAAGGGTACGAGTTGCCACCACGGCTCGAAAATATCCTGCACGCGGAGCGTCGCTTGCGGCCAGATCATTCGCGAAGCGACGATTTGCGTCAGCATCAACCCGAGCGCGAGCGCCGCCGGTCGCATCGTACTGATATTTAGCAAAAGCCCCTTGTGCTCGTGCATCCGCTCCAAGAGCTTCGGCCAACGCCCGCGCGAAACCACGAGCAGGAACGTATCGCGATAGACCGTCCAACGCCGTACCAGTCCGAGCAGGAACATCAGCGCGAGGTAGAAGTCGAAAATCCGGATCAGATTCGCCAATTCGATGCGAGTCATTCCGCCCTCTCCGTTTCGGTCCGTTCGGCGAACCGATTATCGGCAGGCGAATCGACTTCGGATCAGTCGTTGCAAATAAAAAACCGCAAACACTCTCGTGCCTGCGGTTTGGAATTCACTCGATTGGAGACAGACTACTTCTTCGGTGGGTCTTCAAAGGACGCCTCAATCGATGCTTTTTTATTTTTCGAATTCGATACGCCTTCGGTGGCCTTGATTGGTGCCTCGGCCGGTCGCGGCGGGGTCGAATCCTTACAGCCGGAGAGGAATAGTCCGCCGGCAAACAGCAGCCCGATGAACAATGCAGTTCGTTTCACGGTAGGGAACCCCAAGAGTAATGAACGGAAACGCGATTGCCGAGTCTTTGAGACTCGGCAATCGCGAAATTTCAGCCCGAGTTAGTTCAGTAATGCGTTGGAGGTGTCCGAGACATCGCCATCGCGAGCACCGCCGAGCGCCTGAAGCACGAGCCAGCTCGAATCGGTCGTCGAACGTGGGATATTGCCGCGAATCCCTTTGACCGAACCGTCGGCCATCGTGACTTGAACGACGCCGGTGTGATAGCTACTCATTTGGTAAACGAAAGCATCTTTACCGTTTGCCGTTCCATAACCCGTCGAGATGCTGCCTGCACCGACGATGCTATGCGTAAATGCATTATCTCGACCGGGGTAAGCGGCGTGCGAGCGACCGCTGACCTCGGAGTACAAGATCGTATTGCTGGTGCCGTCGGTGATGCTAACGGCATCCTTGGGGTTCCGGTTGACGTAAATGCCTTCATATTTCGACCACGTTGGGTGGTTGCCGCGTCCCAAGCCCGCACAACCGATGTAGTTCGAGATGCCCAACGGCATCAACGATTCGACGCCAGCGTAGTCTTCGTAATAAAACCCGGAGGCAACGACCGTCGATGGTGCGAGGTTTCGCACGAGCAGACCACCGATGAGAAAGCCACCGGGATTGGCGGCATTCGTACCGTTTGCTCGATTATCGGGTTCTTGCTTTGGGTCCGATGGGCAGCGGAACGTCTTGATTTGTGCGAGTTTCCCCGCTTGGTAGATGGCGGTAGGAGGGTACGGATTGTCGAACCAGTAAGGCATAGCAGGGCTTCGGTTCGCGGCATCGTCCATACGACCCACGGTCGTAGTGAGTGCCGGATCGATGAGCCGGTAGACGTTATCTTGCTCCATGTATGGAAGCAGAACGACGATGTTCCCCAACAGCGAACCGTGACCGGTCGCTGCGTCTCCTGAGACGGTCAAGAGCGGATTCACTGGCCCGATCATTCCAGCCGGGAACGTCATCCGCGCGCTGTGGTAGTTGTGGGCTGCCAAGCCCAACTGTTTCATGTTGTTTTGGCACGTACTGCGGGCAGCGGCCTCGCGTACCTTTTGCACGGCCGGCAACAGCAGGCCGATCAAGATGGCGATGATCGCGATCACCACCAAAAGCTCGATGAGCGTAAATCCCGATCGGCGAAGCCGATGCGTACGAAGCGCGATGCGAGAAAACATCTGGGAATCCCCACAATAGAATAAGAGAACGGACATAAAGTCCTATTGGAACGACCGCAATGATGCCATGATTAGTTGAGAATGCCAACGAGAGAGAGTTGGTAGAATCGCGAACGAAGCCGAGAAAGTAGGGCCGCAGACAAGGAGAGTGGGCGACCCAAGTTTGTTCACAAATTCTACTTGATCATTTGATAGACCTTGCCAAACGATTCGGCAAGACCAATGCGGGAGATAATTCTCGGAATTTTTGAAATTTCGAGAGACGAGCGGCGTATTAGCCATTTGCCTCACATTTACGCCTCCAGAATCGCGCCCGGCATCCCCACGCAATTGCCGGGACTGTCCGTGCCGGTTTTACGACTCGGGAGAGCTGGACCGATCTTACGATTTCCCGCGCCGCAGGAGTTCGCAATTCCGATTTCTTTCGCTTGATAAGGCGAAATGTCAAGCTGTATCGTAAAATTGTGGTGGGTGTAAAGTTCTGGCGATGACTAACGGGAACAGGCGTAAATTATCATTGACACTCGGTTTCACCAAGTTAGGTTAAAGTTACTGTCCATCCCCGAAGCGAATCGCAAATGGAATCGCCGAACGACTCGGCGAGACCTGCCTGGCATTTCCCAGCCCACCCCCACTGGCTGAAGGGATGCTCGCGATGAAGACCATGACCAACATGAGTGCTAATGCCCAATCTGCACTGGATTCCGCATCGGATAGTTCCACGGAACTGGCCGACGATTTTGCGCAAGATCGCCGCAAGCGAACGATTCCGGTCGCCACCGACCGTCGTCGCGCCAACAACGCGGCCGAGAAACGGCGAACCTCCGAGCGACGCCGACTGATCGACCCGACCACCTGCGAACGCGATTACAACGACGAAGAAAACATCTTCATGCGCGCCATGGACCGGTACAAGCGCGAAAACCGCCGTCCGTTCCCAACCTGGAGCGAAGTTCTCGAAGTGCTGCGTTCGCTCGGCTACCGCAAAGTCGAGGTCGCGACCGAATTGCCCGGCAACGGTCCGAAGAAAGAACTCGTCGCCGCAGCAAAGGCGGAAACCGCGACCGTCGAAGCCTAATGGAGGCCGCCGATCGCGCGAGAATATCGAGCAAAATTCGCACTCGTCCGTCATTATTTATTGCGACATAGCAGTTGGAAGTTCCGACGTGGGGCACGTTTTTAACGTGCCATAATTGCTTATTCCGGATTCCTTTTCGGCGATGCAGCCCTTCCATCGGAATTTCCTCCAGTGGGTTGAGCTTTTTCGGCACGGTTCAAAACCCGGTTGCAGTTTTGCCAAATAAGACCACTAAAAATTTGGTTCCGGCGTGATTGGAATTGGGCGAAATCGGACGTAAG
>JAYVQG010000389.1:0-3620 GCA_043757025.1 Limnoglobus sp. | reverse complement strand
GCCTTCGGGCGGGTCGGGCAATATTTCCTTGTCGAGCCACACAGTGGTGTCGAAATCGAACTGCACGGCCCACTGCGGAAGGAACAGTTGCATGAACTCCGGGAAGAATTCACGGATCATCGCCTTGAATCGTTGGTCGTGGTCCATGGTGGCTCGCGATGTGGGAAGGAGTTTTTGGAATTGTCACCGATCAAGCCTGGCTTGTCAATCGGCTAAATCGGCGCGGGCTTGTTCGCCGGTGGCGATTGGGATACTCTTAGCAAACGGTATGCCTACACCATGCAGTTGGGGTTCGTCGATGACTTTCGGTTCGCGGGAACAACCGTCGTTGAGTGCCGTTCGCCTAATGCGGACGTTCGGCGATGGCGCGCAGCAAAAGATCGCGTTGCGAGAAGTCACTGTCGATATGTATCCGGGGCAGGTCGCGTTACTCATGGGGCCGAGCGGTAGCGGTAAATCGACGCTCCTTGCGGTGCTTTCCGGGTTGTTGCCGCCCGATAGCGGTCAGGTACTCACACACGTCAGCAAAAGTCCGGCACCGATCGACATCTGGGCGCTCAGTACGAAGGAACGCGAGGAGTTTCGCCGCGCCCATGTCGGGTTCATCTTTCAGGGGTACAATCTCTTTCCGGCGCTGACGGCATCGCAACAATTAGAGATCGTGTTAAGATGGGGCTGCAACGTCGGGCCGCGCGAGGCGAGGCGACAGGCGGAAGAAATGCTCGAGCAGTTGGGGATATTGTCGCAGCGCCATAAAAAACCCGCAGAGCTTTCGGGCGGCGAGAAACAGCGGGTGGCAATCGGACGCGCTTTGGTGAAGAATCCGACGTACCTGTTTGCCGACGAACCGACGAGCGCACTGGATTGGGAGAACGGCCAGGGCGTGTTACAACTACTTCGCGATGCGGCCCACGACCGCAACGCGACGATTTTTATCGTTTCCCACGATCATCGAATGCTTCCGTTCGTGGATGTGTGCTATCACCTGGAAGATGGCAAACTGGAGCGTCAGGCGGCGGATGTGGCCACCCATTGAGGTGGTAGCAGAACGCACGCACGACTTTCCTAAGGGTAGAGTCCCTATGAATCGGCTCAAACTCATCCCGTGGTTCCTCGGCGTGGCGCTCGTTGCGGGCAGCCTCATCGGCGCGAACCGCCTCGCGAACCCGGACACCACCAGCAGCGGTGGCGCGCCCGTCGATCCGAAGAAGGCGAAGAACACCGCAATCGTCGATGGCCTCGTCGTCAAGGGGACCGTCGATTCGGATCCGTCGTCGATGTCGTTTTTTCTACCATCGCACATGCCGTCGGGCACGATCAAGGAAGTCCTCGTTCGCAACGGTGTGGAAGTGAAGCCGGGCGATGTGCTCGTCAAGTTCGACGATCAGTTTTTGCAGATCGATCTCAAGGAAGCCACGAGCGCCTACTATGTCGCCGTCACGAAATACAACCAAGCGAAGGTGCTCAAAGACCAACACACCCGCACGGTCGAACAAGCGAAACTCGCGGTGACGAACGCCGTGTACCTTCAAAAGCGGGCGGATGAGGGCGTCGGTTTGGCGATTCGCAATTTCGACAAACTGAACAAACTGGGATCCGGGGATCAGTCGCCAGCCGAACTCGAGAAGCGCCGCCTCGATGACCCGATGATTTTTGAAGCGAATACGAAGGTCGAAATCGCGAAAAACAACGTGAGTGCGAAAACGCTCGACCTGAAGCTCGTCGAAGGCCAACCCGTTGCCGAGACGGCAAACGAAGCCCAATACACGTGCGAACTCATGCAGGCGAAGATCGATAAAATCAAGCTGGCAATCGAGCGTTGCGTGTGGAAAGCGGACATCGGCGGGGTGATCGAGCAAGTGACCGCAACGCCGGGCCTCGTGGTTGGCCAACAATCGCGCGCGCCGCTGTTTTACCTGATTCCCGGCGGCCCACGCATCGTCCGTGCCGAGGTCGTCCCCGATTTCTCGTACAAGATCAAGGACAAGATCGGCCAGAAAGTCACGATCACCGACGATACGAATACCACGCTCACTTACGAAGGCACCGTGAAACGCATCGGCTCGGCATTTCTGAACAAACGCAATGGCGGTGCCGCCGACCTCATCGCCGGCAAGGCATCGGTCGCGCTCGAAATCGAGATCGAAGTCACCGACGCCGCCCCCGCCGGGAAGTCGCCGCTCCGCGTCGGCCAACCCGTCCGCGTCGCGTTTCCGTGATCGGTTTGGATTTAAAAAATCTGGAACTTTGCAAATGCAATCTGCCCTGTGGACGGTTACCGACTTGGAGATGGGAACACGACTTTCTCCGACTTGGCGAACCGAACCTCGGCCACATTCCCCGACTTGTCGAAGCAGAGGAACGCGGTGTCGCTGACGCCCCCATCTCGATTCGCGAACTCTCCCCGATACTCCCAGAATGGGCCGTCCCAGAATTCGCTGCCGTCTCCGGGTCAGATGCTTTGGTAGCCCGTACAAACTCTCGACCCGTGTCGTTGACGCCCCGATAACGCTAGCCCTGAAGCCCTCATCGAACGTGCGGATCGGAGGCCGGGTATCGGCATAGAGTTTCTGGTATCGCCGTGTCAGTGCCTCCTCAAGTCGCCGTATGCTGGCGTTTTTCTCGTCGACAACACCGAGCCGATAGCCGATGAATCCCCCACCGGCACCACCGGCAGCAATACCGATGGTGACGAGCAAGACGGCAATCCGCCATGCCCTGCGGCGGGGTGTCCGATCCGATTTTTCGATCATCGCAAACTCTCCGGGAGAAAGAGGCATTTTAATCTCTCACAACGATATGCGAATGCCTCTATTATTTGCTGTCGGCGACCTACCCTTGCAGCGCCTGCTTCATCTGTAACCACAGCCCCGGCGAGACATCTACAGGCCCCGTTCCTACGACCGCCAACAGTGACTCGGCGAGTGGGTCGCCATCGGCCAAAGTGATACCGGCAGCGGCAACGCACACCGACCGGCTCATTCCGGCCGAGCAACAGATCGCGACCGGAATATCGGCTCGCAGAAATGCCGCCACGGACTCGGCAGCCAGCCGCAACAGCCACGCGGGGTTATCGCCGCCGTCGGACAGCGGGAACCGACATCGGATCAACTCGTATCGACCGCGAGCTTGTGGAGCGGTTCGACGTGGCAGGCGATGGCGATGACGAAACTGTTCATCACGTATTTGACGCGATTGGGCTGCTGGTGGATTGGTGGATCGACTTCGCCACGCGCTGTAGGTACCGCGGACGATGCGAAGATGACCGAGAAAGATCTGCAAAAGTGGATCGAAGGTGCCAGTTGGGGCATGGTCGCCGAATTCACAGTCCCGTGGGTGGCGTCCGCATGGCCGCAAGATGGCCTTGAAATGGATGAAGTCCAAGGACGAAGCCATCGCCTCGGCCGGCTGGCAGACTTACAGCAGCATGGTCGCCATCACGGAGGACGCGGACCTCGACCTCGACGAGATCGAATCGCTCTGTCCGGGACGGCAAAAATCCTCGTCCCCAATAAGAACATGGGGCATGGTTCAAATCGCGGTAGTTTTGGGTAGCAGGTGCGTACGTTTGCGGGCTCGCGGGGGGCGCGAGTAGCGTGGGATTTCGGGCGGTGGCGAGG
>JAYVQG010000388.1:0-14317 GCA_043757025.1 Limnoglobus sp. | reverse complement strand
CCGAAATCGGGAATGATTCCAGGGATGGGTGGGTGGGTAAGTGGTGGAATCATTCCCTGCTACCCAAAATCGCCGCAATTGAAACCAGGCCCAAAATTGGCACCTGCCCGCCAGTTATCGGCGAGCTTTACTTCGGTGCGGAAGCGAGTACTTCACGAGAGCGGAATTTATCCGCACTCAACCTGGGCATACGAGGCATCACAGTTTGGCCGTATCACATTAGGAGGCCGAAATCTTCGGCAGACTTCGAGCAGAATTGAAACGGATAGGCCGTCCGATGCAAGTGGTCGATATTCAACTCGCCGCCGTCGCATTTTCACTCGGTAATTGCACTGTCGTTACGTCCGATTCGGATCTCTTTGCCATACCAGGATTGTCAGTCGAGAACTGGACGACAGGCTAAAAACCCTATCCCCAAGCCCATGGTTCGACGTCTTCGTCGCACCATGGGTGCGCTTCCTGCATTAATACCGTATGCCGGCCGTCAGATAGAAGTTCAGGCTCAGGATGTCGCCACCCTTGGGGGGTACGACGTTCGTGAATGTGTAATCGAGTTCGGTTCGCATGCCGGTGAAGAAGATGAACGATCGCAAGGGCACTTCGTAGTTCGTGTGCAATGCCGTGAAGACACTTTGCGTGACGCTGTGCTTACGCAGGTAGTTGGCCGGATCGCCGATCGGAACCAGATCGACGTGCGACGTACCGTAACGACCACCCACATCACCGCCCACTCGCCAGTTTGGGCCCGCTTCGGAACCGACCAGCCCCGGCGAACGCAGAAACCAGTCGCGGCCAATCGAGAAGTTGAAGTTCGTACGGCTCAGCCCGCGAACGCTGTACGGAGCGAGGCCATCGGGCAATGGTGTTGGCTGACCACCTGGTACTTGTTGAACACGCGGCGTCAGGACATCGATGGGAACCTTCGAGCCACGCCCGCGATTGTAGGTGAAGCCGAGACCCAGATCGAGCACCCAGGCGGCGTCGCCCGGTTGGTTGAACAGCAGCGTGCGAACGCCGGTCCCGACCGTCCAGCCGGTTTTAAGCCTCCCGCTGAGTTCGCTGCCACTGAGCGCCAGCGAAGGCCCCGCCAGCGTGTAAAGCTCGTACGTGACGGGGCCATTTCCGCCCGTCGGGCCGCAACAGGGGCCGCCCGAGGAACCGCCACGCCACGGACTTGTGACCGTGCCAGCCGGGTGAACCGACGGTGCCCCCGGTGGTGCCATGAGTACGGAAGTGGCCGTCGGATCGCCCGCGCTCGGGATCGGCGGGAGAAAGTTCTCTGCCGTGGCCTTGGCGGGCGCGACCGGCGAATCGGGCCATTGTTGCGTCTGCGCGGTGGCAGACTTCAACGAACAACCCAAAGCGATGGCACCGAGTAGTAAGCGTGCGATTGTCATTCGACCCCTGCCTCGGCTCAGCCGGTGCGGATAGCGGACCACCCTCTTCATCGGCATCGGACGGGGGAAACCTTAGCGAATTTGACGACTCTGCCGATTGTGCGGAATTTTAGCGGGGTGGAACATCCGAACGGGCATCGTTCGTCTCGATTGCCAACGGCTCGACGGCGTTCAATTCCTCACCAGATAACCAGCGAAGTTTGCCATCTTGCTCGATGACGATCGCAGTCCCCGTTTGCCGTGCCGTCTCGCGCGCCATCAACGCCGCACGACGCATCGCAACATATGCGCCGTACATCAGCGGGCTACCCGAACGGGCCAACTCCTCTTCAGTCATCGTTGCTCCCTACATCCAGCAATACGGGCTTCTCGCTACTATTGTCGAAGTAATACCACTCGTGAACGATATCGCGATAGATCTCGCGAAAGTATTTTAGACCCAAATCGTATCGCCTGCGAACGGTATCGCTCGGTATCCCGTGGCCGCCCTGCTCGATGCGCAATGCGACGCGGGACAGCGCGAGTTCGACCGATGTCAGGCTCAGAAAAACGAGGCTGATGCGGTACCCGCGCGTCTTCCAATCGCGGATTCGTGGGAGGTACGATCGCGTGGCGAGCGTTGTCTCAATGCCGAAACTCTCGCCGAGATGGCTTCGCTCCGCCATCTCCTTCAGCATGATTCGTGCGGCCGTCGTTGCGGCCAACTCTGGCGCGAACGGCGAAAGCCCTGCCGCGATCAGGTCCGCATTGATGAATCGCAGGCAACTCGCCTCGGCGGGCAGAAACGAGCGAGCGAACGTCGTTTTTCCCGCGCCGTTAGGACCAGCGATCATGATGATTCGCTTCGCTGTCACTTCACCAACTCGGCGAGGTACTTCACCGGTAGCGTGCCGTGGCTGAGCGTTTCTTCGTGGTATTTTCCCAAGTTGAATGCGTCGCCGCGGTTTCGTTGTACGCTCTGCCGCAGCCGGTAGAACGCGGTGCGACCGACGAAGTACGTCGACAGTTGGCAGGAGCTTTGCTTCGCGCGCTGGATCTTGCCCACGGCCTCGGCTTCGGTCTGAAAACCGCGATCGACGAGCAACCGCAATGCCTCATCGTCGGTCATGTTCGTGCTGTGCATCTTGTTGTCGAGAATCGCATTCAGCACGGCGCGAATGTAAAATTTCAGTTGGTGTAACCGCAGTGACAGGTCGCCGTCACCGTAGCCTTCGTCGAGCATCATCTGCTCGGTGTAGACGGCCCAACCCTCGGCAAACACGCCAGAATACAGCACTTTACGAATCAGCGACGGATGACGGTTGCCGTACTCGAGTTGGACGTAGTGCCCAGGATAGGCCTCGTGGATCGTCAGGATTTGTAGCATCGAGCGGTTGTATTCCTTGAAGAACGTCGTTTGCCGTGCGGCGGACCAATCGGCGGGCGGCGGAGCGACCGCGTAGAGGCTGTTGGCCTTCGGGTCGAACGTCGGTGCGGGGTTCAGATACGCCGCCGAGAAGCCACGCTGAAACTCCGGCATCTCGATGATCTCGCAACGATCCGGATCGGGCAGCGTCAGGATCTGCTTCTTGCGGATGAACGTGCGAATCGACTCCACGGACTTGCGCGCATCGCCGACGAATGTCTCCGGCGTGCTGCGGTTCGCGCTGAGTTCTTCGAGCACCATGCGGATCGTCTGCCGACGCCCGGCCACGTCGTCCGCCGGCACGGGCAGTGCCGCGTGCGTCTTGTGCCAAAGCTGCTTCGCCACCGCATACATTTCCCGCTCGACGCGCTCGGCTTCCGCCTCGGCTTCGCGAATGACATCGTCCGCCGTCTGCCCCGCATTCAGTTCGAGTTCGAGCTTCTTCGCGAACAGCGCTTTGCCCAACCGCCACTCGCCGTTCGAACGCGGGAGCAGATCGGTTTCGAGGAATTTCCGATACTCGGTGAGGGACCGCACCGCTTCGCGACAGGGGGTTGTCAGTTCGCTCGTTGCGGGCGTTTCACCGCTTTGTGCGAAGATCTCTTTCTCGTAAAAGGCAATCGCACCGGCAGTCCGTTTGATCGCGATTTCGGTGAGGATCCGCGGCGGGTTTTTCAGCGAGGCTTTCGCCGCCGCGACGATCTTCGGCACGTAAGTGATCCGCTTGGCCGCGTTGGCGACGTTTCGCGCTTTCGGCAGCGTCGATTGCGAGAACAGCATGAACACGCTGTCCGAAATATACTCGCCGTAGATGCGCGGATCGGTCTCGAATCGCGGTTCGTGTTCCGATTGCCAGAGTTGATACTTCAGCGAATGCAGCCAGATTTCGAGGTCGATCTGCGCGGCACGCAACAGCTTCTTCGGGTCGATTTTCGCGCCGAGATCGGCGAGTGTTTGCGTCGCTTTTGCATCGTCGGCCTTGCGGGCTTCGGGCGAGAGATCGTCGAGGCGGTCGTCGTAATCGTGCAACCCCTGTTGCGTGGCAAACATCGGATGCCGGCGAAATTCGTCGTCGAGATACGCGCGAAACATCGTCGCGAGTTTCACGTCTTCGGGCGCGACATCCGCAGCCGGTGTGAGCATGACGGAAAGCAGCAGTGTGGGAATCATCGGTTCAGTTTCCAATCTTGGCAGTCCAGAGTTCGACGTCAAAAAATATCGTCGTTGGTGACGGTGTCGCGTCAGTCGTGCCCACGACGATGGCGATCTCGTATTCGCACGCGATCGTCGGCAGCATCGGCGTTTGTTTCGCGGTCAGGAACTCCACCGTGGCCAGCATTCGGGCGGGCTGTCCCTTTTCGGCGAGCCGCTCGATGAGGAATGCGTGGCTCGCTGCCATTGGCTTCATCGTGATGTGCCCGAGGCCCATACCGACGGGGATGCCGCGATCCCACATTTTGCGAAACTGGTGATAAAACTCGCACGCATACGAGCGCAAATCGTCCACCCGCGTGAACGACCGGTTCATCAGCGTCAGCGAATCGGCGATGAGTTCGAGTAACGGTTCGTTCGCGGTGCTCATGCGGGCAACGGCTTCGGTTGTAAGTTGGTATCCGTTGCGTTTCGCGTTGGCGTGGCCGCGATTGTGCCGTTCATGTTTGCGGCGGTTCGCGTCAAAATCGCCATCGCGTTCGTCGCTTCTTCGACGGTGATCGTCAGCGGCGGTGAGATGCGAATGACCTTCTGCGCGAGCGGTCCGAGGATGTGAATACCGTCGCCGCCATCGGCGAGATAGCACGCCAGCACGAAGGCATTCGCCCATTCGTTCGCGGTCTTGTCCGCGTACTCCTGGAACTCGATGCCCCAGACCATGCCGCCGTTTTCGCCGCGAACGGCCGCCACGAACGGGTGACACTTCAGCGACACCAAGCCGTCTTCTATGATCTGCGAAGGCGCTTTCATGTTGCCAATCACATCGCGGCACTCGAACTCGTCGAGCGTCGCCAGCACGGCAGCCGCGTTCAGCGGGTTGGCACTCCATGTGTCGGATGCATCGCCATAGCCCATCGTGCCGATGATGTCCGCCCGCCCGACCGCCGCCGCCACGGGAATACCATTGCCGAGTCCCTTACCGAGAACGACGATGTCCGGCTCGATTCCGTACGTTTCAAACGCGAACAGCTTGCCGGTCCGTCCGAAGTTCGCTTGCACTTCATCGAGAATGAACGCGATGTCGTGCTCTTTGCAGAAGCGATCGAGCAGTTGCAAGTAGGCTGCGGGCGGGTGATACGACCCACCGCCACCGAGGTACGGCTCGGTAATCAGCGTGCCGATTTTCGCCCCGTGCTCGTTCCACTGTGCGTGGAGATCTTCGATGTACGGTGCGGGATTGAAGGCGTCGTTCCGCATCGACACGTCGCGGCATTCGTGCATCGGGAACTTGATGAAGCGCACGCGCGGGTCGCGCTCGGCATCGGTTTCCGAACCGGTGATGGCGCACGAAAGCCCCTTCTTTCCGTGGAAACCGTAGCGTGTCGCGAGGATCATCGGTCGCATTTTGTCGCGGGCCATCGATGCCCAAAGTGCTTTCTGAATCGCTTCGGAACCCGATGCCGCCCACATTACGGTTTCCATTTTCGCGCCGCCGGGGCAACGCTGTAACGCCTTCAGCAACCGACGGCTCGCCTCGCCTTCGATCGGCGTGATCGCGTTGTACGCCGTCATCGGCACCGCCGTAAAATACTCGTCCTCGTGCGGTAACTGCGACGGCCAACCCATGTAGTCGAAGAATCGTTTCGTCCATCGCGTCGGGTTGTGCCCGAGGTTCGCCACCAACACGCCCGATGTAAAATCGTAAAGCCTGCGCCCGTCCGGCGTCCAGTGGAACACCCCCGCACTCTTCGCGATCACCGCTTGCGTCGGCGTATACGTCCGCAAACTCCGCGGTTCGGTCTTGGCGATGCGGTCGCGATTGAGGTTCGACAGCGGTTCGTCGGCATGGTGAATAACAGTCATACGGCAGGCTCCAGCGGCGGGATGTCGCACAGACATTGTGGCGGGAATCCCGGCGATGGCCAATCGCAATTCGGGATATGCAGTGGGTCGCGTCCGAGCACCAGGGAATATCTTCCGCATTCGCACACCCGGAAATGGTGCTGCCGCATCATTCGCACGAATGCGATCCGTCAATTCACTTTGCTCGGCTCGCGGAAGAATAGCAGGAACACGCCGAGGACGGCGAGTGCGCCGATGGCGGGTTGCATCCAGATGCCGGCCCAGTCGTGTTTGATGTCGCCGATGGGCGTTTCGAGCGTGTGCGAGGCCATCACCGCACCGGCGAGCATCGTTCCGACGAACGCACCGACGCCCCAGAGGATGAACGCGATGAAGCCTTGAGCGGCCCCGCGCATTCGCTCGGTCGATTCGTCGTTCACGTACAGTTGACCGGCGATGAACAGGAAATCGTAGCAAACGCCGTGGACGAGAATCGCGGCAAAGATCATCACCGTTTGCGGTTCGACATCGGCACTGACACTTCCCGCAAGAAGAAAATAGCGCAATACCCACGCCAGAATGCCGATGGTAATCGTCCACTTGTAGCCGAAGCGATGCAGCATGATCGGCAACAAGAACAGGAAGACGATGTCCGACACTTGCGCGAGCGACATGCGGGCGGCCGCCTGTGGCCACTTCAGTTCGCCGAGAAAGATGGACATGTTCACGAAGTAAAAGTACAGCGGAATACAGATGAGAAACATACAGCCAATGAAGACGGCAAACGATCGCTTCTTGAGTAAACCGAGCGCATCGAGGCCGAGTATCTCGCCGATGGAGACATCTTTGCCCACCTTCTTCGGCGGCGTGTGCGGCAACGTGAACGAGAACAGGCCGAACAGAATCGAGATGCCGCCCGCAAGGTAAAACTGGTTGGCAGTCTTCTCGGCATTGAGCAGGCTAACGGTCACGCCACCCGCAATCCAGCCGACCGCGGAGAGGATTTTGACGCGAGGAAAATCCTTCTTCGCATCGCGCAAATGATGCAACGACAACGAGTTGCCGAGTGCGAGCGTCGGAGCGAAACTCAAGCAGTACAAGATGAGCAACGGGTAGAAAGTGCCGAACGACTGGGCCTGCGGGATGAGGCAAATGATCGCGCCGCCGAGGATGCCGAGCACGCCGAGGATCTTTTCCGAAGCGAAGTAGCGATCCGCAATTAACCCGACGAAGAACGGCGAGATCATCGAGCCAATTGCGAGCGCCCCGTACGCGGCCCCGATCTCCTGGCCATCGAATTTGAGCGCACTCAGATACGCGCCCATCGTGACATACCACGACCCCCAGATGAAATACTGGAGGAACATGAATGCCGAAAGTTGAAGCTTCAACTGCGTTTGCATGAGCGATCCAGATAGGAGTGCGTGCGGAACGAAGCCACGGGCACTGGTGGCCCGTGGCGATAGGCGATAGGCAGTGGACTAGTTCTTCGGCTCGGCCATCGCTTTGTTGAATCGGCTCGCGACCGGTGCGTAGATAGCGAGGATGAACACCATCATACCTGCCAACATCGCAAAGTAGACGCCTGGCGACATCAGCGGGTAGAGTTGCGTAATCGGCGCGTTAATCAGCAAGTTTGCGAGAAACACGACGGCTAACCAGCAGGCTGTCACGAAGCTCTTCATCGTGGCTGGGGCCGCAACGAACGCGAGTTCTAACCCAGTGACCGAGACGAGAATTTCCGCAACGGTCAGGATCAGGTATGCGAACACCTGCCACCAGACGCTAACCCGCTCGGCAGGTTTGACCCAGTCGATGTTTTCAATCGTGGCTTTCGTCGCTTCGGGCTTCACACTTTTCAAGTCTGCTTCGGATTTCATCAGCAGTTCGAGCATTCCACTTGCGAGAAGATCGACATTGCTCGACGGGGTTTCTGTATGGCCGTTGGAAACCTTCAACACACGGCCGTTCGTCAAGGTAATGATTCCATTCGCGAAAGTGAGCTTCTTGTTATCTGCGTTGAATGCCCAATCTGTTGCCATCACTTTGATCGAACCGAACTGTACTTCACCATTCGTGATTTCCGACAATTTCAGAGTAGTGGCCGGTACGACGAGTTCCCCTTCGGGAAATACGATTTTATTCGCGGGTTCTGCTTTGCCCGCCATGAAACCGGCAAGGCTCATGATGACCATGCTAAATCCGGTTAGCAAGTATCCGATCGCAATTTTGTTCGTCGCCTTCATGGGGTATTTTTTGAAGAGTGCGACACTCACCGGGATTAACAACACGATGAACAGTGGATTGAACGCTTGAATGCTATCCGGTGGCGTCGGGCTGCCGAAAAGCGTGCAATCCATATACGTGTTGGCGAAGAAGATCCACGTACTTGCCGATTGATCGAAGACCGCCCAGAAGAACATCACCGTGAGGAATAGTGCGCCGATGCGACCGAGCGTTTGCAACTTCAACTGCGTGTCTGCGGCTTTCTCGTCAGCGGAAACGACCTTGGTATAAACGGGTATGCCGGTTATCGTCTTGGTGTCGGGCGGATTCGGTGCCGATGGGTCGCCGATGACTTTTCGCGTGATACTTTCTTTTGCGTAGTATCGTTTGCCCATCGAAAAAATGATTAGCGCGATCGCCATCAATGCAGCGGGAAACAGAAACGCCGTCTGATAACTATAGTTCGTCCGCAACCAGGGCATGGCCAGTTGAGACAAGAACGCCCCAATGTTAATTGCCATGTAGAACCACGAGAATGCGCTCGTACGGAGTTGATCCTGTCCGGGTCGCTGTTGGTCGTAGGTGAGGCCCATCAGTGTGGAGATATTCGGCTTGATAACGCCCGAACCCATCGCCAGCAACAACAATGAAATGAACACGAGATATTTATCTTCTATACCCACCAAGAACTGAGCGGCGACGTAGGGCACACTGAAGAGAACGATCGTCCAGTATTTCCCGAGGAAGTTGTCGGCGATCCAGCCGCCGATCAGCGGGAAGAAGTAACAGGCTGCGATGAACAGGGACATGTACGTTCCCGCGTCGCCTTTATCGACACCGAGGCGATCGGTCATGTAGAGTGCGAGAATCGCACGCATACCATAGTAAGAGCAACGCTCTGCGAATTCCCCCCAAAAGAAAAACCAGAACCCGATGGGGTGAGTGGTCGGCAGCGTTCCGTATGCGGTGTCAGCTATTTTCACAGTGATCTTCCCTTTCGTGGCACGAACTCGGGAGAGGTCGGCTAAAGTGAAGCGATCTTAACATTCCTAGCTTCCCAGTCTATGGCACCCGTACGGATTTTGAACGAAATACGATTTCGCTTGTCCCGGCGGCTTCGGATGTTACCATTGTCGTTACGCCGCTGGGGCGATTGCGTTTTGCGATTCCCACCCTTGCCCGCGGCCCACGGAGCCTTCCACATGTCTCGCTGGTTTGCCACCCTCTGCCTCGTTCCCCTGGTCGTTTTCCCTGCGATTCGAGCCGAAGAAAAACCGGCTGCACCGGTGCGGTCCATCGAACGCAAAGACCCGAAGTTCGATGCGCTCATCGCCCCCGATGCCAAGGTCGAGGAACTGGCGGGCGGGTTCAAATGGTCCGAAGGGCCGGTCTGGGACAAGAAGCACGCACAGGTGCTGTTTTGCGATATCCCGAACAACATGATCTACAAATGGTCTGAAAAAGAAGGACTCAAAGAGTTTCTGAAGCCGAGCGGCTACACGGGCAGCGAACCGTTCGCGGGGTCCGAACCGGGGTCGAATGGCTTGGCGTTCCACAAGGACGGGCACCTCGTGCTCTGCCAGCACGGCGACCGTCGCGTGTCCAAACTCGTCGATGGCAAGTTCGTCACGCTCGCGGACAAGTTTGAAGGTAAACGTCTCAACAGCCCGAACGATCTGGTGTACCACACCAACGGCGATCTGTACTTCACGGACCCACCGTACGGCCTGCCCGGTCAGATGAAAGATCCCAAAAAGGAACTCGACTTCCAGGGCGTGTATCGCCTGAAACCGACCGGCGAACTGACGCTGATGACGAAAGTCATGTCGCGGCCGAACGGCATCGGCTTGTCGCCCGACAACAAAACGCTGTACGTCGCGAACTCGGATCCGGAAATCGCGAACTGGATGAGCTTCCCCGTGAAGGAAGACGGCACGCTCGGCGAGGGTAAACAGTTCTTCGACTCCACAGACATGGTGAAGGCCAAGAAGCCCGGCCTGCCCGATGGCCTTAAGGTCGATCAGCAGGGGAATATCTGGGCAACGGGGCCGAACGGCGTGTTCGTGTTCGACGCGATGGGCAAGCACCTCGGCAGCATCATCACCAACGACAAGACCGCGAACTGCGGCTTCGGCGACGACGGCAGCACGCTGTACATCACCGCCAACGACAAGTTGATTCGCATCAAAACGAAAGTGAAAGGGTTAGGGTTTTAAGTGAGCGAAAAGCCCACGGACGATCGTCCGTGGGCTTTCGGGGGTGCATTATGGAAGATTCAGATGAGCGCGTTTGGTACCACTGCACGTGTCACACGTATGCTGCGTGGCTGTACGGCGACAATCGCGGTTACCGCACGCGACACCATCGCGAACACGTCGAAGGCGACTACAAAAACCCTCCTGCTCCGGGGCAATACGCCACTCAACTCAAGCGAAGTTTGGGATTGTTGACACAACCGCCGGTGCGAATTCAGCAAGACTTTCGCGAGATCGTTGGGGTCGGTATGGTCGCGAAACTTCGCCAATACACGGCACAAGTTCTCGCACTGAGCGTGAGCAGCAATCACGTTCACATTTTGGCAAAGATGCGGATGCACGACATTCCGCGGCTCTGGTGGGGTATGCAAAACGCGAGGCGATCTTTCGTTTGAAAGCAATCGGATGGACGGGCAAACTGTGGGCGAAGCGGAGCGGGATCTTTCCGATAGAAGATCGCCAGCATCAGTTGTCCACGTTCCACTATATTTTGCGTCACCAGAACGAAGGCGCGTGGATTTGGGACTTCCGGGAACATCCCGATACTTGAAAGCCCACGGACGATCGTCCGTGGGCTTTTATTAGGGGGAAATTATGAATCGACGAGATGCGATTAAAGCGACGGCGCTGGCGGCGTTGGCTACGCGGGCGGTGGCGCAAGATGTGCCGCGTGCGCCGGGGTTGACCGTGCGGATGGCGGAGCCGCAGAACTTGGAATCGGCGTTCGGCGACCTCAACAGCGTCGTGACGCCGAACGAGCAGTTCTTCATTCGCAGTCACTTTGCGGTACCGAAAGTCGATCCGAAGAGCTATCGGCTGATGGTCGAAGGGGCGGTCGAGAACCCGCTGGAACTGACGATCGAAGACATTCGGGCGATGCCGAGCGCGACGATGCCGCTGACGCTCGAATGCGCGGGCAATGGCCGCGTGTTTCTCGTCCCGGCGTCGCGCGGGCTTCAGTGGCAATTTGGGGCCGTGGGAAATGCCGAGTGGACCGGCGTGCCACTGGCTGCCATACTGGAGAAAGCCAAAGCCAAAGCGAGCGCCGTGGAAGTGATACTCGTGGGTGCCGATAAAGGCATGATTGCGGGCGATAATCCGTCGCCGGGGGCGATCGCGTTCGATCGGAGTATTGCCATCGAGAAGGCGAAGAAACCCGAAGTGATTCTCGCGTACAAGCAGAACGGCGAGACACTCTCCGCCAGCCACGGCTTTCCGTTGCGTGCGGTCATCGGCGGCTGGTACGGCATGGCGTCGGTCAAGTGGTTGTCGCGAATCATCGTTACCGAGAAGCCGTACGATGGCTTCTGGCAGACGTTCGATTACGCGACTTACGAACGGCGCGATGGCGGCTTGGCGTCACTCGTGCCGATCACCGCGATGTTGCCCAAAGCGCAGATCGCGCGGCCGCTGATCGGCGAAGTCGTACCGGCGGGTAAGGCGTACACCGTTCGCGGGTCGGCCTGGGCGGGGGAAGCCGCCGTCGGTAGAGTCGAAGTGAGTCTCGATGGCGGAAAGATCTGGATCGAAGCGAAACTCGTCGGCGAAGCGAAGCCGTTCTGCTGGCAGATGTGGACGTTCACCTGGGACGTGCCGAACGCGGCGGGGCCTGCGAAATTGCTCTGCCGTTGTACCGATGCCGCGGGGAAGGGTCAGCCGGAGAAGCGCGACCCCGACCGCCGGACGTATGCGATTAACCACCTCGTCCCCGTCGAGGTGACGATCCGCTGACACTGCTGGGGAGGTTGCCGCGATGATGCGAATCGTATTGCTCGCCGGATGTTTTATCGCGGCCGCGCTGCCTGCTGCGCGGGCCGATCAAGCCAAGATCGACGAAGCGATCCGTCGTGGGGCGGAGTTCCTGCGAAAAGCCTCGTTGACCGCTGACGACGGCGGCTACGGCCTTGGAACGGCGGCGCTCGCGGGGCTGGCGCTCCTCGAAGCCGACGTGCCACCGTCGGACCCATCCATCGCCCACATCACGCGAATCGTGCGCGATGCGGCCTATTCCGAAAGTAAAACCTACCAGGTTTCCCTGGCGATCTTGTATCTGGATCGCTTCAACAAAGACTCGCGCGATTCGATCGACGAACCGCTGATTCAAGTCCTCGGTTGTCGCTTGCTGGCTGGGCAGAACTCCAACGGCGGTTGGACGTACGCCACGTTTGAACCCGTTGCACCCGCCGATGCGGCGCGCCTTCGCAACGTCAGCAAGCCGGCGGGCGGCGGGAAACTGCACCCGGAAGCGGATCGGATTTATCAGGCGGTGCGGCGTGGGGCACGGTTTGGCTCGGGTGGGGGCGGCGACGACAACTCGAACACGCAGTTCGGCATCATCGCGCTGTGGGTGGCGCAACGTCATGGCGTACCGTGCGAACCGGCCTTTCGCCTAATCGAGAACCGCTTCATGCGTTCGCAAAGTCCCGCCGATCACGGCTGGTCGTATACCGCGATGGCCAGTGGCGGCGGCGCATCCTCCCCCGCGATGACCTGCGCCGGGTTGCTCGGAATGGCCGTCGGTAAGGCGAACGCCGAAGCGAAACTCACCGGCAGGAAGAACGCCCCCGAAGTCGAAGCCAAACCCGAGGACGACCCGTTCTATCGCCCACCCGTGAAGGGCAGCGGTAAACCCGAAGAGGGAGGCAGCGGCGAGGAAGAAAAGCTCGACCCGGTCAAGGAAGAGAAAAAGATTTTTACCTTCCGCGACGCCTGCATCGAGCGCGGGCTGAAGGCACTCGGGTTGCTATTGGCAGGGCAGCGCGGAATCGCCGATAGCGCCGGTCACGGTGGGGTCAACGACTTGTACTTCATGTGGTCGATGGAGCGCGTGGCCGTGGCGTTCGGCCTCGAAACGATCGGCGACGTCAATTGGCATAAATGGGGGTGCGACCGCATCCTGCCGGTGCAGCAAGCCGATGGTTCGTGGGCCGGTTCGTATAACCCGAACGTTTCGACTGCGTTCGCGATCCTCTTCCTCAAGAAATCGAACCTCGTCTCGGACCTGACGCGGCAGATCGACGGCAAAGTCAAAGACCCCGGTGGCGGCGAACTTCGCGGCAGTCGTGGCGGACCGGGTGCGATTGCCATCGCGCCGCGACCGATCGACCCGAGCCGCCCGCAGGCATCGCCGAGTCCGACGGGGCCGGGCCTGAACACTGTCAACGGCCCGACCGAGGCCGACAAAATCGCGGATCGGCTGGCAGTCAAGCAAACCGAAGCCGAGTGGATGACGAAACTCCGCATCGCGAAGGAGAGCAAAGGCGGCCAGTGGACGGCCGGCATCGTGCTCGCGATACCGCGACTCGATAGCAAGCGCGCCGTGCTGGCACGCGAAGGGTTAGCCGACCGCTTGACGCGAATGAATGCCGAGACGTTGCGGAAAATGTTGGCCGACCGCGACCCCGAACTCCGCCGCGCCGCCTGCCTGGCGTGTGCCATGAAGGACGACAAATCGCTGATCTTGGACCTCATCAACCGCGTTACGGACATCGACGATGCCGTCGTACGCGCCGCCCGCGCGGGCTTGAAGAGTTTCAGCAGCGGCCGCGATTTCGGACCCGCCTCCGGATCGAACGACGACCGCAAGCGCCAAGCCTACGACGACTGGAAATCGTGGTATCAAACGGCGGGGCCGTGAGAAGTCTCACTCGTCGAACTTCAGCAGGAATTGCGGGTTGATGATCTTGAAGCTCAGGCGACCTTCGAGCGTTTCGTCGAACTCCTCAGTACCCGTCCAAGATCTATTCCGTGTATTCGACATTTTCTGTAAGTTAATGAGCACTTCAGGGAAGAGGGAAGAGGTGGCTATGGCTACGGAATTGGTGGTACACGAATGTGGTTGTGCGGCCTGTCGATTGGGCGAGCACCCGGAGCGGGACGATCATCGTCACTTCAATTTGTTGTTGAGTCGACTGGACGAGCAGCAGCGTCGCTGGGTGGCGGGCCGCGAGGCTCTGCGTCTGGGGCGAGGCGGTTTCCAGCGGGTCGCCGAAATCACCGGCATGCACCCGGAAACCATCCGACGCGGCCGGGACGAACTC
>JAYVQG010000387.1:0-3635 GCA_043757025.1 Limnoglobus sp. | reverse complement strand
GATGATACGGCGAAAATACCGCATTCCGATAAGCGATTTGCGATCGAAAAGTGGCATTTTGAGACCCAAAAAATGACAAAAATACGGTTTTTGAACGTTCGCAATTCGGACTTACGTCGATTCTGAAAGCGAAGTGCAACGCAAAACACCCGATGCTCAGCGGGGGGGCCGCTGAGCATCGGGTGTTATTGAGGTGAGCAGAAGGGCGAACGGGTTTGCCCTTCTGCGTGGGTGACATCACTTAGTGGCAGGTGCTGCAAGCTGGTGCTGCAGGGGCTGCACAACCGCAGTCGTTCGAACGACTACCGCAGAGCTTGCCCTTCAAGCCGCCGAGTTTGCACTTGAGGCCACCCAGGCGAGCTTTGATCGAGTCGAGCAAACCTGCACGGCCTGCACCACTCGAGCCGCAAGCCGACGATGCACCGCACGCATCGCCACAGCCCGAGGCGGCTGGAGCCGCTGCGCCACAACCGTTTGCTGCGCCACAGGCGTTAGCCACTTGCTTTTCCACGACGGTTGCGACCATCTTCGTGACGGTAACCGTTTCGGTGGAAGGCACTTGCACGCACACGTTGCGGGTCGCTTGGTAAGCGACTTGCTTCGGCACGCACACCGTGTAGGTCTCGGCGCGAGTTTCGGCGTGGCAGACCGTCTTCGTTACGGGAACCTGGATGGTTTCCGTCACGCAGCGATTGCGGGTCACGGGAACTTGCACGCACTCGGTCACGCACTCGAAGCTGCACACTTGCTTGGTGACCGGAACGCACTCTTTGACCTTCTTGCAGGTCGTGACTGGTTCGCAGACCGTTTCGCAAGACACTTGCTTCTTGCAGACGGTAACCGTCTTGCCGCAAGCTTGTGCCCCGCATGGATCGCAGAACGCCTTGAGGCGATCGTGCAGGCCAGGCCCGACGTGAACTTCGGTCGGTGCGTAGCTGACGTGTCGAACGGTCTTCGACTTCATCTCGGTGACCTGTTCCGTCTTCCAGTGCGTTTCCATCACGGTGACCGTCTTGGTCACGGGAACCCGCTTCGTCACGGTCCGCGATTCCATTACGGTTTCGGGGATCGACTTGGTCACGGTTCGCGATTCCATCGTGGTTTCGGTCTTGGGGACCATCACGGTGACGTTGCGGGTACGCGCTTCGTTGACGTTTTCGGTGCGGTAAGCCGTATACGCTTCGGCTCGCGTCTCGCTCTTCATCACCGTGCGAGTTTCTTGAACTTGCGTCGGCACCATCACGGTCTCTTTGACCGTGGTGTAACTCGGTGCGGCGGCGGGTGCAGCGGCAGCGGCGGGTGCTGCTGTGCTACAGCCACCGGTCGTACCGGAAGCCATGGCCGAAGCCGAGCCACCGCAAGGTGACGCCGCTGGGGCGGTTGCCCCACATGGGTCGCACCCTGCGCCTCCGCGGTTACCGAACAGACGCCCGCCGAAAGCGGACGCGTCGGCCGCGGTCACACCAACGGCTACGGCCGTTAGCATACAGACCTTCAGTCGGCGAACGTTCATCTCTGTCTCTCCTGTTCCGGCACTTCGAGTCGCTACTGCCAGCGTCTTTCCATTCGTCGCTGGGTAAAACCAGTTAGCTTCGTTGTGCTTGCGAAGGATATGCCCCGCGAACGGGGTTTGGGAAAGAAAAACAGTGTGGAGAAGCCTGAATAAATCGCTAATCCAGACAGGAGTACGACAGTTGTGCCTACTCTTTCTCACGGGCAAACTGCGCCCTCTAAGCGAACTTTCCGGATGGAATTGGCGCGAACTGGGGAGTTTTTACCGATAGGGCCGGTTATCGCGCCTAAAAATCTGCACCATCGCGCCAGCAAGTATAACTTCAGGCACGGTGTTTGCGCCGAGACTTACCCACTTTTCTGGGCACTTTTTCGATTGCAAAAGGCGCGGACTGTCGGCAACGAGAAGCGTTTGTACCGATTGTCGAAACTGGGCAGTTGGCAGCACGACTCACTTCGGTTTACAATGTTCTCGAATCGGTTTCCGAAACGGCCTGGTTTCAATTGCGGCGATTTTGGGTAGCAGGGAATGATTCCACCACTTACCCACCCACCCATCCCTGGGCATCGAGGGCGGCACGGTTTCGGACGATGTGCTCCAGAAAAAAGTCCTTCGCCTCAGCTATACGAACATCACCGACAAGCAGTTGGCGATGCTCCACCCGTTGAAAACGCTCGAATGGCTCGATCTCAAAGCGTGCCGCGTTTCCGACGATGCCGTCGATTCGCTGAACGAAGCGATTCCAAAGCTCCGAATCGATCGCAAGCCGGATTAGCCTTACTCGTCGTTGCCGTGGTACATACCGAGGTAGCTGAGGTAGCGCCGTTCGGAGATGAACTGCTTGCGGACGGCCACCTTCACTGCGCACTCGATTTCGTGCGTGTGCGTGCAGTCGGGGAATCGGCAGCCGCGTACGTAGGGCCGGAACTCGCGGAAAAAGCCTTCGATCTCTTCCTTTTTCACATCCCACAACTGCAATTGCCGCACGCCGGGCGTGTCCACCACCCAGCCGCCGGTCTCGAGGCGGATCAGTTCGGCCGTCGTTGTGGTGTGCTTCCCCTTATGGTTGACCTCGCTGACGGCTTTCACGCGCAACGCCAACCCTGGCTCGATGGCATTCAACAACGACGACTTCCCCACGCCCGATTGGCCGGAGAACACTGTGGCACGGTTGCGTAGCATGCCAATCAGCCTCGGAATGCCCATTCCCGTCTTCGCACTGGTCAAAATTGTCGGGATCCCGAGTTGCGAATACGCACCGACCATCGGCTGGAGTTCCACGGGGTCGGCTTTGTCGATCTTGTTCAGGCAGAGAATTGGCTTGAGTTGGCCCTTTTCGGCGGCCGCGATGTAGCGATCGATCAGGTGCGGCTTCAGATCGGGTTCCACGAGCGAAACCACAATCGCGAGTTGATCGACGTTCGCCACGAGCACGTGTTCGCGCCGCCTTGATGCCCTTGTGAGTACGCCGTGCCGCGATTCGATCTTCTCGATCACGCCTTCGGGGATCGAAACGCCATCTGCGCCGGTGGTTCGTGTGGTTTCGTCGCCGGGGCGAACCCAGACGTTGTCGCCCGTCGTCACGATGCTGCGTTCGTCGGTCATCAGGCTTTTCAGCAGTCGCCGTACGGTACAGCGGAAGGTACGGCCGTCGCTGAGTTCGATGTAACTGTACAACCCGTGGACCTTAAATACACGCCCCGGCAGGCATTCGCTCGCACTCGCACCCGGCATACCGGCTTCAGTGTCCGCATCGATGGTGATCGTGCGGTGGCGCGACAAATCTCCCTTCGCCCGAACTCGTTCGCCCGACGTAGCATCTTCCGTCTCGGCGGCATCTTCGGCGTATTGCCGCGTAATGTCGTTGCCTCGTGGCGGCTTCGACATGTTCCGCCGCATCGCTACGCGGACCTTTTTCTTCTTCGCATCCATCTCGGCTCCGGGAATCGCATCGCATGATCTCCCCTAATTCTACGAATGAGCGATTTCTCCTCGCCAGAATCGACGTAAGTCACAATTGCGGACGTTCAAAAACCGTATTTTTGTCATTTTTTGGGTCTCAAAATGCCACTTTTCGATCGCAAATCGCTTATCGGAATGCGGTATTTTCGCCGTATCATCA
>JAYVQG010000386.1:0-3672 GCA_043757025.1 Limnoglobus sp. | reverse complement strand
GCGAGAAGGCACGCATGGCAAGCTCCGCAAGGGGAAAGCTGCAAATATCTCATGCCTCCGCTCAACGCGCAAGAGGGAAATCCAAAATGCTCTATGGGATTACAAGCGGGGTAAAGTCGTCCATAATTTCGACGGTTTTCATGGACGTTATCGACACCTTTCGGTTACCCCGGATGGGAAGAAACTTGTTACACTCGGTGGCAATGCGAACATTGAAGTGTTCGATGTGGCCACTGGGAAGCGAGACTCGATCCTGGCAGCAACTGCGGGGGACATCTGGTCACTGGAGCGGAATCGGAAATTTATCCAACGATTGAAGCCGATCAATTGGATTGGTGTCGATCCGCGAGCGCCGGATTATGGGGTCGATGCTATGACCCTGTCAACCGACGGGAAATTCGCAGCGACTTTGGGGCGGGGTGGCGTCATGCGACTCTGGAACCTCGGAACTGGAAAATTGATCCAGACATTCGATATTCCTCAGCGCGATATAGGAGGCATCGCATTTCAAGTGGATAACTACAAGAATATTGCTGTGGCTCAATATGAACTGCGAGACTCATTCATGATGTATGTGGAATCCAGTACTGGGCAAACGGTCGGAACACACAGGTTGCTCTCAACAGGCGATTTGATTGAGCCAGGGTCTTCAATGGGAGCTGGTCCCTACTTGTGTAATCGCCTCGCTATGTTCCCGGATGGTCGTCGCGTCTTGGTGGCCAGTTACTTTCGGGTCACCATCAAGGAAGCTCTCGAGGGGTTTGCCGCTGGGTATGAAGGGAAAATGGAGCCGAAACATTTGCTGCAATCGGGGTTACACATTTTCGATATTCAGTTGGGAAAAGAAGTTGGACTCGCTGTGACCAAACATGGCGAATGCGAGTGCATGGCGATGTCCAAGGATGGTTCTCTGGCACTTACCGGACACGTTGATGGGACTGTCTGTTTATGGGTTTTGCCCAAATAATGGGTAAAGACAATGCCGTAGGTTGCCGCATGGCGGGCGCAGCAATCAGTGCCCGACTCCGAAGAGCCGCGGAAGAGGATGAGCAGAGAGAGAGAACGGTCCGCGAGCAGCCACCACGCGCCGAGATGAGCGCCGCGAGGCCGCCAAAGACGAGTAGCCAGAACACCGCGTCCATCGTGACCAGGACAGCCGGCTCGTGGTGGTCGAGAGCGTGCGCGGTGACGTGGCCGAAGGCGTGCTGGATCAGGTGGCCGAGGAACGGCACCCAGAGCAGGATGAGGAGGCCGAGGAGGATGAGGGCGGGGATCAACTGGCAGACGGGGTAGCCTTCCGCAGTTCTCGGTACTTCCGTTTGGCTCGCTCCCAGTGACGCCTCAGATCCTTTTTGACAGTGGGCGTTCGTGTAGGTGATGCCGTGCCTGAAAGCGCGTTCGATTCATCGCACCGTTTTTGTTATAGGAATATCCCGACGGATCTCGGATCGTAGTAGCAATGCACGTCACAACCTTCAAATGAATCGGAGGGACTTTCCATGATGCGTCTCAGCACGATCGCGGCGCTGTGTTCGATGGCGTTGGGGTGTAGTAGCGATCCGTCGATGTCTTCTCCGTCGATCGCGCGCCAAGCGGTGGAAGCGCAGGCAGTTGGAGCCAAGCCGGTGGCACTCGCGAAGTCGGTCGATCGCAAAATTCGCTACACCGCGAACGTCGAAGTCGTCGTCAAGAATCTCGACGCGACGCAGGAGTCCGTCGAGGCCCTCGTCAAAAGCAAAGGCGGGTATGTCGCGAAGTCCGAACTCGTCGGCCAAGTCGGCGATCGGCGGTCGTGCAGTTGGACGATCAAAGTGCCGGTCGATACGTTTCGCGATGCGATCGACGCGATCGCGAAGCTCGGCACACTCGTACGCAATTCGTCCGATTCCGAAGACGTCACCGAAGAATTCCTCGACCTCGAAGCGCGATTGCGGAACATGAAGGCCGAGGAGGAAGTGCTCAACAAGCTATTGAAGGAAGCGGCAGTCCGACTCGATGACATTCTGAAAGTCCGCGAGCAAATCGTCAAAAATCGCGGCGAAATCGAACGTGCGGAGGGTCGGCTGAAGTACCTCGCGGCAGTCACGAGCTTTTCGACGATCAACCTGATGGTTCGCGAAATTCAAGATTACGTCCCGCCTACCGCACCGACATTCGGCAGCGACATCACCGATGCGTTTTCCACATCGTATCAGTCGTTGGTGCGGTTCGGTCGCAACGCCGTTTTGGTCGTCGTCTCGATCGCGCCGTGGCTCCCCGTGTTACTCGTCGGCGGATTTTTGGGCTGGAAAGTGATTCGCCGTATGCAGCCGAGTCCGCCGATCGCGAAGCCACGACGCGCCCGAGCGCTCGATGTCGTCGAAGTGGCGACACCGGAAAAACCAATCGAGCCAGATCGCGCGTAACCGAAGAGTCGTAGAATTACATGAGATTTTTCGATGCGTTCGATGAGAATCGGCCCGAAAGGCAGTCGCATATGGCTTCGTTTCCCGCGCACCCCGAGGCGCATCGCGTGCGGCGGATTGGCGCCGGATGGATTCGGTGAGACAAATTCCGAATTCCGTTATCTCTCCTTGACAGCCCAATAACGAGTTGTTACAATTGGCACATCTCAACGAATTCAACGTTTTCAACGCCTTTAGTCAGTCCGCTTCCGTAACGATTGGATTCACCTGAGAGTGTGCGAGCCATGAAGCCGCTGATCCTCCTCTCCGGTACCCTCGCTGCGATCTCGATCGCGTCGTTCGTCTTTTGGGCCAACCCAGCCGCTCCCGTGGAGCCGCCCACGCCGACCCCGACGAGCGTCACTATCCTCGAGCCGGACAAGTACCACGGCACGGTAAAGCTCAACGAATCGATTCTCGATACCTTCACGATCGTCAACCCCACCGACCGTGCGATCGCGTTCAACGAACCGATGAAAAGCTGTACCTGCACGGCTGCGGAACTTGATCGCCGCGAACTTGGGCCAGGCGAAAGCGGCAAGCTGACGGTGAGCATCCAGACCGGCACCCGCCGCGTACCGCGCGTGGAGACGGTCGGCCTGCTTTACACGATCGCGGGCGAACCGGAACTGCACCAGTTGTTTGCAAAAATGTACTTCGTCCCGAAAGGCGTGTTCGAAACCGACCCGATCGACATCACCTTGACGAGTGCCAAGCCAAAAGCCTCGTTCGTCATTCGGATCGATCCCACAGCCGAGCAAAACAAGGTTCTCGAGGTCCGTTCGAATCATCGTTGTGTGAAAATCGATACGAGTGCATTACCGACAGTCTCGCTCGAACTCGATCTGAACACGCCGGACGAATCGATCCTCAACACCGAATGCCTGATTTACACGAACAACGCGGCCGAGGAAATCGTGACGGTTCCCGTTCGCGTCCGCAAACAGTGAGTCGTTTCCCTTCCCTGATTTCGAGGAGTATCTGCGATGCGAAAGTTCATTCTGGCAGCGAGTTTCTGCATGCTGGCTTCGATGATGTGTTCGACGCTCCTGCAAATCGGACGCTCACAACAAAGACCAACATGCGATGGTACAAAAGCGAAAAATATCAAGTGTCCGGTGAGTATGCCTGTAGCTGTCCAATCTCTGCTCGTATTCCCGCGGTCGTCGGAATTGGCTATTGATGGGGTATGGAGGCGACGGAGTTACTCAAGAACGACTTGCACGCG
>JAYVQG010000385.1:0-14517 GCA_043757025.1 Limnoglobus sp. | reverse complement strand
AGCACGCGAGCCGCGTGCGCTACATTCGGCGCGCTTACGCCGTGCGTGAAACGCCTGCATTTCGATACGGGCGACTCTAAACAGCGCAACTTCAAAACTAGCGCGTCGGGCTAACGGTAACGTCTCATTTCCGACCGCGAGAAGTATAACGAACGAGGAGTCGATCGTGCCGATGACACGAGAACGTGCGAGAAATGTTGCACGCATTTTCCGCATGTGTTAGACTCTCCACTTGCGAAAACGCTCACAGGAGGCAGTCATGCGTCGAATAATCGCGATCGGACTCTGTGCATTTCTCATCGTTCCAATCGGCGCGCTCATCGCCGCGCCAGTACCGAAGCCGGTCAAGACGACCGCAGACAAAATCGTCGGAAAATGGAACCTCGTCAAATCGAGTAACGGGTTGGCGGAAGGCACGAAATGCGTCGTCGAATTGACCAAAGACGGCAAGATGACGATCGCCATGACGATCGGCGCGAGGACGAGTCTCTACGAGGGGACGTACAAATTCGACAAAGACAAAATCGATTACGAGGTCAGCCTCGGTGGCAATAAGAAAGCGGAAATCCTCACGATCAAAACGATCGCCGACGACGAATTGGCCGTGACCGACCCCGATGGCATCGTCGAAGAGTTCAAACGCATCGTGCCTTGATCGTGGACGGATGATTCGCCGCAACCTTCCGTTACGCGCCGAGTTCTAGCGCATCGAGTATTCGGTTTTTGACCCCCGTCATCGGCACGCTTGTGCCGGGGTTTTGCCCGTGGCCGATCAGAAGTGGACGGTCGAGCGGGTCGCTCGCGGCGAGGCCGTGGCTGCCTTTTACGATGGATGCATCGAGTGGCACGAGGTCGAAAATCGTGCGGAAACCGAGCTTCTTTTGAATCAGCCGACGGCCCGCGTGCAGTTTCGGTAGTCGAAACTTCGGGTCGAAAAACAACTCGCATGGGTCGAAACCGGGCTTATTGTGAATCGCCACCGCTCGCGCGTAATCGGGTGCCACGGCATCATCGAGCCAGAACGGATACGCGAACCAGGCGTTCGGCTTCGACAGTACGACGATCTCGCCGCTGCGATCGTGGTCGAGTTGGTACTTCGCACGGGCTTCGCCGCAAAGCACTTCGGCAACACCCGCCGTCGCAATTAGCTGTTCGCGAACGCGCTCGATATCTGCGGCATCCTTCACGTAAACGTGTGCCAACTGATGATCGCAGACCGCAAACGCACGGCTATCGAACAGGTCGAGTTGCTCGCCGAACGGCCCCATTCGCACGGAAAGTAATCCGCTTTTCCGCAACACGCGATTGAGGTACACCGGCGTATCGACATCGCAATGGCCGTACTCGCCGACGACCCAGACATCGGCACCAATCGCGTTCGCGGCATCGAGCAACGGCGCGCAGGCCTCGTCGAGTTCGCGCGTCAATTTCGCCATATCGCAGCCGCTCGGCCCGCGGCGTTGCGGCTCGTAATCGAGGTGCGGCAGGTACACGAGCGTCAGGTTCGGCTGAAAATCGGTCAGCATTTTTGCCGCACTATTCGCGATCCAACTCGTGCTCGGCAACCCCGCCATCGGCCCCCAGAACGATGGGAATGGGAACGGTCCGAGCTGCTTTTTCAGGCTTTCCAGGTACTCCGGCGGCGAACCGGTGACGTCGAACGCCTTGTTGCCATCGACGCCATACCACGGCTTCGGCGTGATCGAATACGCGACATCGGCACCCTGATTGAACCACCAGAACAGCTTCGCGCACGCAAACGGTCTACCGCGTGCTGCGGCGCGCTTCTTCGCGGTCGTGTAGATCGGTTCGGCCTGAATGAGTGCGTTCGATTGCTGCCAGAAGCGGACTTCTCGAGTGTCGCGGAACAGCCAGCCGTTCGCGACGATGCCGTGCTGCGAGACGGGTTGCCCCGTCAGGATCGTCGCTTGTGCGGTACACGTGACGGCGGGTAGTGCCTCCGGCATGTCCGCGAGCCAACCGCGCTTGGCGAGTGCCGACAATCGCGGGGCATGGGGTAATAATCGGGGCGTGAGGCCCACGGCATTGATGAGAACAATTGGCGGCATGGTTACCCGATCAGTTCCTTGACGACCGTCCCGTGAACGTCGGTGAGACGATAATATCGGCCCTGGAATTTGTACGTCAGCTTCTCGTGATCGATGCCGAGTTGGTGCAGAATCGTCGCTTGGACATCGTGAACGTGAACGCCGTTTTCGGCGACGTTGTAGCCGTAGTCGTCGGTCGAACCGTGAGTGAAACCGGGCTTCACGCCGCCGCCCGCGAACCACATCGTGAAGCAGCGCGGGTGGTGATCGCGGCCGTAATTTCCGGCGGTGAGCTTGCCCTGCGAGTAGTTCGTGCGGCCAAATTCGCCGCCCCAGACGACGAGTGTGTCCTTCAACATTCCCGTGCGTTTGAGGTCTTGCACGAGGCCGTAACAGGCGCGATCGATGTCCTTCGCTTGGCGTTTGATGCCACCTGGCAGGCCGCCGTGATGGTCCCAACCGGGGTGGTATAGCTGAATGAATCGCACATTGCGTTCGGCCAAACGCCGAGCCAACAAGCAGTTCGCCGCGAACGTCCCCGGCGTCTTGGCGTCTTCGCCGTAGAGTTCGTACACGTCCTTCGGCTCTTTGCTGAAGTCCATGACATCGGGCACGCTCGTCTGCATCCGGTACGCCATTTCGTACTGTTGCACCCGCGACAGAATCTCCGCATCCCCCTCGGTTTCGGCTTGAATGGCGTGCAATTCGGCGAGGCGATCGAGCATCTTGCGTCGGCTGTCCGCACTCATACCATCGGGGTTCGCGAGGTACAACACCGGCTCTTTGCCACTGCGAAACTGCACGCCCTGATGCGTACTCGGCAGGAAGCCGTTGCCCCAAAGGCGTGCGTATAGCCCCTGTTCGGTGCGGTCTTTCGAGACGAGCACGGTGAACGCGGGCAGGTTTTCGTTCGCGGAACCGAGGCCGTAACTCAGCCACGCGCCGAAGCTCGGACGCCCCGCCAGTTGGTTGCCGGTCTGAATGAACGTGATCGCAGGGTCGTGATTGATCGCTTCGGTGTAGCACGATTTGACGAAGCACAGGTCGTCGGCCATCTTCGCGATGTTCGGCAACAAGTCGCTGACGGTCGCGCCGCTCTTGCCGTGCTTATCGAATTTAAAGACGGAACCGGCGAGTGGCAACGTGGCCTGGTTGCCGGACATCCCCGTCAGCCGTTGGCCTTTACGGACGCTTTCCGGTAGATCCGTGCCATTCTTTTCGTTCAAAAGTGGCTTGTGATCGTAGAGATCGAGTTGCGAAGGTCCGCCCGCCATGAACAGGTAGATGATCCGTTTCGCCTTCGGCTCGTGATGCGGTTTGCCGAGGACTCCGGGTGCCGCCGTCGCATTTTGCGCCAACAACGACCCGAGCGCGATGCCACCGAGGCCCAGCCCCGATTGGCGCAAGAACAGCCTTCGATTCGAGATTGGGAGAATATCGTGCGGGTGCATGACCGTGATCGCGTGAGGCATTGGCAGGTTACGAATCGCGAACCGTACGAGCGCATTGTAGCGACACGACCGACTCGTTCATCGCATCAGCACGGCTTCGGCCATCAGGCCGGGGCCGAAACCGAGCATCACGCACGGCCGCGGCGCGTTCGCTTTTCGCATGGCGTTCAAGATGAACAGCACCGTGGGCGACGACATGTTGCCGTAGTTTGCGAAGATGTGCTTCGACGTTTCCAGTGCCGATGCGGGGAGTGCGAGCGCGTCTTGCACCGCTTCGAGAATCTTCGGCCCGCCAGGGTGGATCGCCCAACTACCGACTTCGGCCACGGTCAGGTGATTCGACTTCAGCCAGTCGTGCATCCAGCCAGCCACGTTCGCTGCGATCAGCTTCGGCACCTGTTTCGATAGCGTCATCTCGAAGCCATGATCGAGAATCGTCCAGGTCATCGCTTCGGTCGAATCCGGTATCAGCGACGACCCCGTTGCACTCACCGCCCACTCGTTCGCATCGCGGACGCCATCGCCGACGATGACCGCACAACCATCGGCGAACAGCGCGTTCGCCACGACCTTTTCCGGCTCGTCGCGATAGTGATAGTGCAGGCTACACAGTTCCACCGCACAGAGCATCACCCGTGCATTCGGGTCGGCGGTGGCGTACGCATTGGCCACGCGCAGGCCGTTGAGCGCACCGTGGCAGCCCATGAAACCGACGTGCGTGCGTTCGACCGTGGGCCGCAATCCCAGCCCGCGAATCAGCGCGAAATCGACGCCGGGCGAGAAGAACCCCGTACACGAAACCGTAACGAGGTGCGTGATCGAATCGGCTGCAAAACCAGCCTCTTTCAGCGCGTCGCTCGCAGCCGGGACGGCGAGCTTCGGAGCTTCGATCGCGTATTGTGCATTCCGTTGTGCGGTCGTCGGCCCGAGGAAATTCGGGTCGCCGTTCGGTAGAAATACCGAGCCGGAGTCGCGGGTGCCTTCGAACAGATCGCGAACGACATCGCGCCCGTGGACGACGTGCCGCATCCGGTTGCCCGAATGCGCATACACCGACGGTAGGAAGCCCGAAGCGCGCGAGGTCGGCCCGCCGATAACGCGCGCCACGCCGAGGCCTTCATCGGGGGTGAGGTAACCTGGCGGAACCGATGTACCGATTCCCCGAACGTGGAAACTCATATTGGTCGACCTTGGGCGAGTGTGGCCGGACGGTGTAACGTCCGCAAAACCGGTGCCGACAATTGCGGCGCGATCGACAATGCCCGAACCGCGAAGCGAGTGATCCACGGGTACCGCAACGCCTTCGAGATCGCCCGACAGGGGAATTGCCGTTGGCTTACCGTCAGGCCGTGTACCCGCCACCACGCGAGAATGTCGGCTTCGTGCCAGTCTTTCAAAATAAACGGAGACACCGCGATGGCAGACGAGATCGCCCAGCCCATCCCTTCGCCCGTGAACGGCTCGACGTAGCCCGCCGCATCGCCGATCGCGAACCAGCGTCGCCCGGCTATTTTCGCCGGCGTTCGCGTCAGTGCCGGTGTGCCCCGCCACGCGGCGCGTGCGAGTTCGGGTATCTCCGGCAAACCGGCTTCGTGCAGAATCCGCGTTGCCGCCACGCCCAAACTGCCGGAGGCGCGCACGAACTCCGCATCGAACGCGGCGGCAATATCGAGGCGATCGTCTTCGAGACGAACGATCCCAACGTACCCGCCCCGCGACGTCGCCATGTACACCGTTTCGCGGGCATAATCCGGGTGCGGATAATCGAGAACGACCCCGGCACCGATTCGCGAATCGGCTTTGGCGGGAACGTCGAAACCATCGGCCACGGCTGCCGCCCGCCCGTTGAGACCATCCGCCGCGATCGCGACCCTCGCCACTATTCGCTGATTTTCCAGTGCGATTTCGCGAACGCCATCCCGCTCGACGCCCATCACCGCCCGCGTGCCAGGTAGAAACGCCGCCCCCGCTTCGATCGCACGCTGGATGAGTGCAACATCGAACGCGGTGCGCGAAAGACTCATACCCGTCGGCCACGGGAGCATCGCCGAGCACCCGCCCGATGCGAGTTGCAACCGCGTCAGCGGGACCGCGCCGAGTTGTTGGACGACGTTTCCAAGGCCGGCGCGTTCGAGGTTCCGCAGCGCGTTGCCGTTCAGGCAACAGCCGCAAACTTTGTTTCGCGGGAAGTTTGCTTTGTCGATGAGAAGTACGCTTTTGCCAGAACGCGCGATCTGGTGCGCCGCCACCGAACCGGCTACGCCCGCACCGATAATCGCGGCATCCCATACGGTGGCGGCGGCATCTTCAGCGGTGATCGTGGCGCTGACGTTCACGATTTGCTCCAGCAAAGTCGCATCCGGCACGGGAAGCAATTCTCGACGATTGCGCCGGTCATGCCCGCTTCCGCGGCCATCTGTTGCAGTTCGCGAATCGTGTACGCCGCCCGCACCGAAACCGGCCCATCGTACCGCACGATCGGCGAACGCGACAGCAGATGGCTCGCGATCCAGACGAGCGAGTAGCTCGCACGGCTCCGCACCAAATCGGTCACGATCACCATCGTTTTTGCGGCCAGCATCATTTTGCGAAGGATTTCCACGACGTCCGGCGGGTCGAGATGGTGTAAAAACAACGAACACGTTACCACATCATAGTCCGTCGGCAGCGGGTCGCGCAGGACATCGTGCAGGAAGTAATCGATATTCGCGCCCGCGGCACTCGCTTTTGCCCGTGCCGTTTCAATCGCCGTCGTGCTGATGTCGCAACCCGAAACCGCAATCGGCAACAGACAGCGTTTCGCCCGTTTCCAGAGTTGGAGCGGAATGTCCCCCGACCCCGTCGCGATGTCGAGAACTTGTAGCTGGCCTCTGTGAGGCCGGTCTTGTAGCTGGCCTCTGTGAGGCCGGTCTTGTAGCTGGTCTCTGTGAGGCCGGTCTTGTAGCTGGCCTCTGTGAGGCCGGTCTTGTAGCTGGTCTCTGTGAGGCCGGTCTCGCTTCGCCAGATCGCGGATCGTCGGCCACAGCAGGTTCGCACTTCGCGTCAGTGCGTTGATGCGAGCCAACCCCGCGAGCGCCCGACGGTGCGCATCGGGTGCGAGGTTCGGTTCGTCCATGAGTTCGGGAACGCGCACGCGCTGCATCGGCTTCCGTTGGTTGAGAATGTGCGTAATCGCAACGCTGCTAATATGCTACCGATATGAGTCAGCCATCATCGCGAATCGAACGAGAATTTGGCGTGCCGTTCCCTGGGACGATATTGCCGCCGCTGAAGTGGACGCAGACCGCACTGAAGGCGATGCCCGAACACGGCCGACTGAACTGGGCGACGCTGTTCGGCCGCACCGCACCCGTCGTGCTGGACATCGGTTGCGGGAATGGGCGGTTCGCCATCGGCAGTGCGTTCGGGCGGAGCACGCACGATCACCTCGGCACCGATATTTTGCCCGTGGTCATTCGTTATGCCCGCAAACGCGGCAACCAACGCGGTTTGCCGAACCTAAAGTTCATCGTCCTCGGCGGGCACGAACTGCTCGAGCGTTACGTCGAACCGGGTAGTGTCGCGGAAATTCACTGCTATCACCCGCAGCCATACTACGACCCCGCGCAGATCCATCGCCGCCAAATCACCCCCGCATTCCTCGCCGTCGTGCATCGCTCGCTGGCACCCGGCGGGCTGTTCATCGTGCAGACCGACAACCCCGGTTACTGGAAGTACATTCAGAGCGTCGTGCCGGTGTTTTTCGACTTCCACGAACGGATCGGTCGCTGGCCCGATTCGCCGAAGGGCCGCACCCGCCGCGAGATCGTCGCACTGAAAAAGGGCCTGCCCGTGTTTCGTGGATCGGGCACCGCCAAGCTCGACCTCACCGAAGACGCCGCACTTCAACTCGCGGAATCGCTACCGCCGCCAACCTTCGATGCGGATCGACGACTACGCGAACTGGACCGCTTGGCGTGAGATTTTTTGCAACTCACCCTCACGTCGGTTTCGCTGCCGGGGCGATGTACATTCCGGCGAGTGCGCTGCGAAAGTGGGGGTCGCGGAACCGCCAGATGAACATTTCGATGAAGTAGTGGAAGACGAAAATGCCATCGAAGATGGCGATGCACGCGAGATAACCGAGTGGCTGAGAAAGCGATGCCATGCCGCGGCCCATCATCCCCATACCCGCTACTGAACCCGCCACAACCAGTAACGCGAGCAGGACCACCGTGGCCACAAACGCGACTGGACGGTCACGCAACCAGCCGAAACTGCGTTCCGCACAGCTGCTCGAATCGATGACGCTACGGAAACAACGAGGAACCATCAGCACGTGATATTCGACGTAGTGCATCGCGAGTGCGGCAAGGTAAAGCGGCAGGTAAAACGCCGCCGCCAACATACCGATCGCTTGCAAACTGAAGTAGGCATTTGCGGCAGCAAATCCGTGTGGGTCGGGCGATTGTCGGCGAATGTGCGACAGCCCTCGCAGCACGCCAACGAACGCCGTCGCCGATGCAAGCAACAGCACGAGCCAGATCGATTGTGCCACGTCGATAGGCAGTTGCACGATTGTATCTTCCACGCCTTCGCCCATCGCGTACAGCGACAGCCAACCACCTGGTTGCAGCAACGGGCAGCGCCCTCCGGACAGGAACGTCGCCATCAAAAGTGCCGTCGAAAGTAGCGTGAAGGCGTTCTCGATCTTTCGCAGCCAGACGGGGAATTTCATTCGCGTACGCCCCTTGAAAAGCTGAAGCACACCGAAGGTTTGTCGCGTCAGGTGGATGAAGTCGAAAAGGCGAATCGCACCCCAAAATACCACGGCAAACAGCGGAAACATCGCTCCCACCCGCAACGCATGGAGCAGATCGAACCCTACGAAAATGACGACCGGCAACACGAAGAAGATGACGATGGTTCGCGGGCTGGACGCAAAGTGACGCAGATTCTGCCCAGTGAAGTAGATGCTGAAGGTCATGATAAAATGCGTCATGCCGAACAGCCACAGATACAGCCAGACGAGCGGACTATCGGGCCGGAACAGCACGATGGCCGCCATTGGCAATGCCACGGCAAAGAACGCCCCGAGAATCAGCGTAACCGGCAAGGCCTGTTCGAAGTAACCCGTCGCGATTCGTTTGACGCGCGGCGTAGGCGATTGCGCGAGATCGATTTCAACGGCAGGCGAAGCAAGCATGAACATACCCCCAGGCGAGCGTGAGACGCCGGGGAATCGTAGTGCGCCAATTCGTTCTGGCAAAGTGAAGCTGGGATGGAACCGCTTCCAACGTGCGGATGCACAGACAGCGGGTACCCCGACCGCACCTTCTCCTTCTTGGCGCGCTTGCGGGATAGTTCCGACGGCTTCTCGAAATACCCGAACCGCCGCTAGTGCCGCAACTCGCAAATGATCTGCCACAGAATTTGCGGGAATTCCCGTGGAAACAAGCGAAATACTTGGGGCGTTAATTCCGAGTTGCGCCGCTAGTGAGACGACCGACCAACGGATTGTCGCACCAGTTTGTCGATGCGGGCAAGAGCCACCCCGTCACATTGCGTCGTCGGGAACGCCGGTCGATTTTCGCGTCGTTCTGCTTCATCGCTTAGTTCGTCGGCACGAATATCTCTCGTCAAATTCCTCAACGATCCCCAAGCTCAGCAGCAGCCGGATCCGTTCGGGGTATTAATCCCAGAAAGCCGACGTGCGGCCCCGGTCTCTGCTACAGCACCGGGGCGGCGTTTTCGCGCTACGGCGACTTACGGCTTGCCCTTGCCCTGCGGGCCGCCCTTCATCCCCTGGCCCTTACGCTGCGGGCCCTTACCGTTCACCTGCCCGATTCCCTGAGCGGCCTGGGCCGCCTGCACCTGGGCCGCGAGCTGCTGGCCGTGGACGCCACCCTTGGCCACCCCGCTGACGACCGGCCCGATCCCCTTGCCCTGGTTCTGCCCCTTGCCTTGGCCCTGCCCGTTCACGGGGGGAGCAGCGGTAATCAGCGAGAACGCCCCCAGGGTAAGGGCCGCCGCGCAAATGAATCGTAACTTACGCATGACATGCATTCCTACGGAGGTGAAAGTGAACTGGGGATAGTAACCTCAAACCAAACCCCAGTGAGCGATGAGTCCCGCCCAAGGCGTCACCATCGCTATTTAAAAGACGTTGAGAGGCAGAAAAAGATTGTGCCCTCTCTTGTCGAACAGGTTTTTAATTAACCATTCCACAGATCGGCGAAACAGTTTATCACAATCCACTCCTCAGATAATACTGCTCCCCAAAATCGAATGTCAAGAATTTTTCTCGATTTTCCCCGACGGTGTGCGAACCCACACGAATTCGCGAAGTCAAAAAATCGGAGGCGATCCGACGTAAGTCGACTTTTGCGACGTGCGCAGAAGTGTCTCCAAGTGTCGTGAGAATGTCGTGGTCGGTCGATTTTGTGTCGTGGCCGGTCGATTTTGTGTTGCGTCCGGTCGATTTTTGGACGGTACTTTCGCCGAGTGCGGAATCGATGGCATTCGCCACAACCCACGACGAGCGTTCGAGATACGGAAAATGCATCTGTGGTTTGCGATCAAAAACGCGACTTTTTGGGCCTCGAAAACCGAAAAAACACACCAAAAAACGGTTTTTGAGCCTCGGCAATTGTGACTTACGTCGATTTCAACGCCTCGATTAGGCGGCAGGTTTCGGGAATGGGGTCGATGTGCATCTTCTCGCGGATCGCTTCACAGGCACGTTTCACGCTATTGCTCGTCGTGATTTCTGCGATCCGCTTCGCAACGGCTTCGGGTGTGAATGCCTTCGGAGACAGCGATTTGGCAACGCCAAGGCGCTCGAGGCGCTGCGCATTATCGGGTTGATCGAACGCGAGTGGCATGATGAGTTGCGGGATGCCTGCTTTCAGAGCCTGGGCGGTCGTGCCGATGCCGCCATGATGCACTATGGCCAACGAACTCGGGAAGACTTGGCTGAACGGCGCGTAGTCGAATGCGGCCACGCCAGATGGCAAGTTCGTGGGAATCTGTTCGCCGCCCTTCGCCAGAATTAGCCCGCGTTTGCCCAGAATCCGGCACGCTTCGGCACCGGCTGCAAAGTACGGGCGACCGTGACGCATCGCCGAACCGAAGCTGAACACGATCGGCGGATCGCCTGCATCGAGGAACGCTTTCACCGGCACGGGCAGTTCCGCATTTTCGCTTTGATCGTAAGGAATAAAGCCCGTTTGCCGAAACGCGGCGGGCCAATCGGGAGCGTTCGCGAACCAGTCCGGGAACAGGCCGAGTACGAGTTGCGGCGAATGCCGCCACTCTCCCCAAAGTCGCTCGATTCGCGGCAAACCGATCTCGACGCGGTATGCATTCACCGGTTCGAGCAGCGGGTCGAGCATGTAGCGATCGGCGTACCAGTACATCGTGCGGCGGAACCAGTGCGGCCACCACGGGCGAATCCGCAGCGTCGGGTACAACGGCGGATCGACGACGCTGTACATCGCAATCGGCTGGAGGTGAACCGTGGCCAGCGGGATGCCGAGCTTGTCGTGAGCGACGCGGGCATTCAAAGCGAGCGAACCCGCAAGCAGCACCGTATCACCAGGGACGTAACGCTGTTGCACGTGGTTCAACAACAAGGGCAAAAACCGTCGCATTCGCTCGGCATTAAACACGGTTTGTAACGAACGATCCGGATCCCAAAGGCCGGGATCGTCGATCGTTTGCTGATAGTCGTCGTGGGTGCCGATTTCGGCGAAATCGAAGCGATTGGCGACCGCGAGCGGCTGAAATGGCGCGGCGGCGAGTAACGTGATGTCGTGCCCGCGTGCTTGCATCGCTCGCCCGATGCCGATCATCGGGTGAACGTCGCCGTGGCTACCCATCGGGGCGAGCAGCACGCGCATTACGCGCCCGTCCGGGGGAAACGCAGCATCCCGGATGGTGCCGGGCGAACTTCGCGGCGAACGGCGTCCCACGTCAGCGCCAGCCCGAGGCGACTACTTTCCCAGCCCATCGAAGCAACAATCGCGGCCGCAGCCCCCACGTCCGGCGGGCAGATCGGGTTCGCGTTCCGTGTTTGCACGCAGCTAATGAAATCTCGCCAAAGTGCTTCCGTCTCGTTCTTCGGCGACTCGACCGCAATCGTTTCCGTGGCTTCCAGAACGCGATCCAGCCGTGCCGGGAACGCGCTGGCTTTCGACGGTTCGTCGCGGAACAGTTGCAGCCCGTCTTTCGCGAAGCGGATCGAACCGCGTCGTCCGCGAATCACTTCTTCGATCGGATAATTGCTCGCAGTGTTGGCCGTAACGAGCATCTGACAGCCTTCGGCATACTCGGCGCAAATCGTTGCGGTGTCCGGAATGTCGCGGCCATCGTGTTCGTGGAACAACCCACCGGACCCGATCACGCGAACGGGGTAGCGAAGCCCGGTTGCAGACATAAACTTCGCAACCAGGGGAACGAGCAAATCCGAGTACGGCCCGCTGGAGAATGCGGTCGAACACCGCCATTGAGCGAAGGTGGTGCGGTCGAACGGGAACTGTTCCGGTTTCGGCCCGATGCGAACGCCTCCGACATCGAATCCCGAACCGAGGAACATCGGCCAATCGACGGTTTTCTGGTTCATCGCGGTGGCCACGCGATAGAACCGCCATTGCCCGCGAATGTCGTTGCGGAACGCGCCGCCCTGGAACTGCACGAGCGGCCCAATGGCTCCATTCTGCAAGTTTTCGCGTACGATTTTCACCGAAGGATCGGACAACGCTTGCACGCCGACGGCCACAATGCGACCCGTTCTGGCGACCGCATCGGCGACGGCCACCGCTTCGGCGGGCGTGCGAACCATCGGCGTTTCGACGTACGCATCTTTGCCCGCATTCACCGCGTCAATCGTCATTCGCGCGTGCCAATGGTCTGGCGTTGCGATGCAAACGGCATCGACATCGGTACGGTCGAGCAACCGGCGATAATCTTTGACAACTCGCATCGTGTCATGCGGGTCGAGGCCACATTTCACCGCGGAAGGGTACAAACCTTGCGCGTATTTCCGCATGACCGTGGTGCCGCCGAACGGCTGTTCGTATTCGTCTTCGAGGCCGTCCCAGACATCGCACACGCCAACGGGCACGACGCTCAGACCGTTGCGTGCGAACTGCGAAACGAGGTGAATGTGCGCCTGCGCCCGTGCGCCGCAACCGAGAAACGCGACACCGAGCCGGTCGTTCGCACCCGCGACACGCGCATACGAGTTTGCAGTCAGCGACAGCGCAGCACCTGCGGCCGCAGTAGTGGCACGAAGAAATCGTCGGCGATCTGGCGTTGGGTTCGGCATAGGTGACTTTTGCACGGTTTCAATCGCGGCGGTTTCGGGTTGTCGGTGCGTTTGTGGCGTCCATCGGGATGACTCCAGCACTTACCCACCCACCCATCCCTGGACTCATTCCCGAATTTCGGAACCAACCTAACCCACCAACGACTTACGTCCGATTTCGATCGGCAGGAATGACGCTGGAACCAAAATTTCGGTGTCATTTCACGGCGAAAAGCCACTTCGCATAAAACAATACCGTTACTTCACAAATTTTCCGACCATTTCGAGAAACTCATCGTTCGATTTCGTTTTCCCGAGTTGCTTGATCAGCGATTCCATCGTCTCGGACGGTCGCATCTGAAGTAGGCTTCGGCGGAGCAAGTTAATGCGTTCGAGTTTCTCGGGTGGGATCAGCCGTTCTTCTTTCCGCGTACCGGATTGCGAAAGGTCGATGGCGGGGTAGATCCGTTTCTCGGCGAGTTTTCGATCGAGTACGAGTTCCATGTTACCGGTGCCTTTGAACTCCTGGAAGATGACATCGTCCATACGGCTACCGGTTTCGATGAGTGCGGTGCCGAGGATCGTCAGCGAACCGCCTTCCTCGAACGCCCGCGCGCTGCCGAACAGCCGTTTCGGGATTTCGAGTGCCCGGCTATCGATGCCGCCGCTCATCGTGCGACCGCTGTTTCCCGCATGTTTGTTGTAAGCCCGTGCCAATCGCGTCAAACTATCGAGTAAGACGAACGCCTGCTTGCCCTGTTCCGCGATCCGTTTCGCGCGTTCGATGACGAGTTCCGCCAATCGCAGGTGGACGCCAGTGTCTTGATCCGAACTCGAAGCGAGTACCTCTGCCGTCGATCCGCCGCCGAATGCTTTCACCATTCGCCGCATTTCGGTGACTTCTTCGGGGCGCTCGTCGACGAGCAAAACCATCAGGTGCATTTCCGGGTGATTCTTCGCGACGGCGGTGGCGATGTGCGAGAGTAGCACCGTTTTGCCGGAACGGGGCGGCGCGACGATCAGGCCGCGTTGCCCTTTGCCGATCGGCGTGAATAAGTCGATCACCCGCGTCGTGAGTTGTTCGGGGTTGGTTTCGAGCTTGATCCACTCGGTCGGGTCGACGGCGGTGAGTTGTTCCCACGGCCGCCGCTTAAACATATTGGCATCGGTGCCTTCGATTTGATGTATCGCCGACAACCGCACGCCGTTACCGGGGCCATTGTTATTGTTGGACCGTTGTTGCGGACGTTGCGGAAACCGCGCGTTGCCGCGTTGCGGTGGTGGCGCGGGTGCGCGATGTCCCAGTTCAATCGGCCCAGATACAAGCAGCCCTTCTGCGAGATCGAATTTATCGATCAGCAATCCGGGGACGTACGGGTCGTCCGGCTTGGCGGAGTAGTTGCGGTCGGGGCTACGGAGAAACCCAAACCCTTTCGGGTGCCGCTCCAGGACACCCTGAAACAGCGGAACGGTATCGGCCATCAGACTCTATCTCGCGGTCGGAAATTGGGGACAACAGCAGCGAAGCAACGATTGCAAAAGTGCGGAGGCAATCCTGCGGGACGTTGTGGATTGTAAGTGAAATTGTCGGGAAGCGATACGAAAAAGGGAAGCAATCGAAGATTTTGTCGAATTTTTGGGCCTGGTTTCAATTGCGGCGATTTTGGGTAGCAGGGAATGATTCCACCACTTACCCACCCACCCATCCCTGGAATCATTCCCGATTTCGGAA
>JAYVQG010000384.1:0-14677 GCA_043757025.1 Limnoglobus sp. | reverse complement strand
GCAACAATCTGGCCCGATGCGATGGGAAGTGATCCTTCCGGCTTCGCTACCCTCTCGCGGAGCGAGAGGGCTACAGTCAGAAGTCTTACGACTTCTGCACGAATACGAGGAAAACACGCCAATCTGGAAATCCGTCACGGCGTTGCCCGGAGGGGCGTAGGAATGTAGCCATGGGTGGAGCGAAGCGCAACCCGTGGAGCTTCCTGTAGCCGTTTCCGTTTGCAAACTCGTCCACGGGTTGCACTCCGACCGCCTTCGGCAGTCGTCGTTCCACCCGTGGCTACATTCCGCTACCCCATCCGGGGTAAACCCGAAAAGATTGAAAAGCAAGAGGCGACTTCAGGAGGCTGAAGGGTTACATGAAAGTGGCCATTCAAACCCCAGATTTCTCGTCCGCCTTCGATCGCCCCAGCAGGTCGAGTTTGACAGCCAGCAAGGAGCAGTACATTTGCAGAAGCACGCCGAAGATGCCGAGTAGGAGAAGGCAGGCCGCCGTCAGCAGGGCAATCTCCGGTGCGAAGCCGATCCCGATCGCAGGAACGAGCGCCCCGACGACCAAGTAACCCGCTAACCCACGACGAAAATTCCGCCGAAAATCCAACCCCACAAGTTCATCCGGTTCACGCCGAACAGAGCGACGATCATTTTATCCATCATCTGGCGTTCTCCATTTTTGCAACGCAAGCGGCCCCGGTTCCGCAACCGGGGCCATTCGCGTTTTGCTGTCCGATCAGTCGCGGATGGCGTACATGTCGTGCTCGGCGTTGACGTTGCCGACGATCCAACGGTTCACGTCGCGGAACATCTCGGCGTGCAGATCCTGATCGGTCGGGTACGTCTGATATTGCACGTCCGCACCGCAACCGTACAGGACTTTGTAATCCTTGTCGGTCTGACGGCGAATCGCTTCGGAGTTCGAGACGCCGTGCCCCATGAAGACGCGGAGCTTGCGGGCGTCGTCGAAGTGGAAGACGGGCTTGCCGAGGCTCGGCTGCGGCATGGTGCCGTTGAGCGCGATCACTCCGGCGACTTTCCCCGCCAGTGCGAACCCGGCACGGTAGGCGGCATCGGCCCCTTCGTTCACGCCGACGAGGTACACGCGCTCGGAATGAATCTGCACGGTCTGGCGAACGAGCGCCACCGCGAGTTCGACGTATTCGCTGAGCAAGCCGGCGTTGCGGTGCGTCCAACCGAAGCCGCGCTTGCCGTCCGCACGGCGGCCGAGCGGTTCGGGGCCGCGTAGGCTGAGGTACACGAAGTTCTGCGACGAAATTCGCGGCACGTGTCGCAACACTTGCTCTTCGTTACCGCCACGCTCGTGGAACATTACCAGCAACGGGTACGGGTAACCGGGCACGAGCGCATCGGGCAAATACGTTCGCACCGGTAAGCCGGCCATGTTCTCCGCGTGGGTCAGTTCGCCCCCCTCAACCTCATCGGCCACATCTTCTTCAGGGCGGTCCATTCGCCAGTGATTCATTTCCTGCATGGGCAACCTTTGTGTTCCGTGGGGCGACCGAATCGGCTAGACATTCGTCGAGGGGGTCGTGCGAATGTCGTCGTTCGGTCTATTGTCTGCTGCGGTTTCACGGGTGTTTACGACGCAACTCTACGTTGACCCTACGAAGCAGTCAATCGAAGCCTAGCGACGACTTGAGCCGAAAAGGACATTTTTACGAATCTGCCGCACGATTGCACCGGATAAGCGGCTTACATTAGTTTTGCGAAACTTTTGCGCGTGCGCAAGGTGGGTAAGTAACGACTGCGATAGGAGATGAAAATGCTTATTCTACAGGAAAGTCGTTGCGCAACGATCGTGCGGTCGATAGGCGATGCGTATGCCGTGCGGGGCGATTATTTCACGACTTCTGGGACGCGAATCCCGCCGAGCAGCGCGTCCGGAATGGGGTAACGCAACAGTTCTTTCCGCGTCGTCGGGCGGCGAGACAGCGCATACACGGCGCGACCGTAAACGCTCTTGGCCTGGCCTACGGTCAGCGTGGCCGCCCGACACCGCAGATACACATCCGCGTCCTCGTTGAGATAGCGATGGGTGTCGTCGGGCAACGGCGCGAGCGTCAGGAGTTCGGGGCCACCCGCCGAGAACAGCACGGCGAGCGTATTGGAAATGCGGACGAGTAACGGCGATGCGGGCTTCGCGTCGACTCGCTTTTGCGATTGGTAAACCACGCGCCGCAACAGCCCCGACTTCGGACAAACGTACCAGCGATCGCGCCACGTCGCGTCGATCGGCTCGCCGTAACTGCGACTGCCCTCGGCATGACACGGGACGCCATCGATCAGCAACACCTGCGCGACGACGTAATCGTAAAGGTGCGTGAGGATATGATTTTGCACGACGTTACCGCGATCGATCCGTTCGCAGATTTCCGAATGGATATTGTTCCAAGGTCGACCGACATTCGAGTTCAAGAATCGACGGAGCGGGCCGAGGTGTTCGTTGAAGTGTTTGCGTGCGCCATAAGAAGCCTTGATGCCTTCGCGCGCCGGCGGACTGTCGCCCGCCTCCATCGCGCGGCGATACGACTTCCAGTAACCTTTCGCGGGTCGGCTACGCATCCGCGAACCCAATCGTGGGCGTTCGACCAAAACCTTCGCCATATCTGCTCGCATACCGCCTCCATCGGTGAGTGTGCGAGAACGGACACGAAAGCGAGATCGAGGTTCGGAGAACGTCGGAATTAGCCGCGCCGCGTAGTCTTCGGAGCGAAGCGCGTGGGCACGGCGTGTCGGACCGTATCGCGATTTTCAGTGGGTAGATGCGCACGCGCTCCGCTTCGCAAAGCCTGCGCGTCGCGGCGAATTCCGGAGCGCGTCGCGGCGAATTCCGCGGTTATGACGGTCGGTTCATTGCGGGGGGTGAACGTAGGAAGTCTAAGGTCGGGAACTTCTCGCCTTTGAGGTTGTCTGCGTCGCGCTGGATCGCTTCGGCGACGGCTTGGCTGAGTTCGCGGTGTTCGCGCAGGAACGAGTTGAAGCGGATCGTTCCGGGGCCGGGGTTCTTCGGGTTTCCGCCCTTGGGAATGATGGCGACGACATTCTTGAACGCATCGATCGACTCCTTCGCTTTGTCCTGATGCGCGAGTAAAATTCCCTGGCCCAACTTCGCGGCCACGACGTGTTGCGCGAACGCGCCTTTTGCGTCGAACTTCTCGTTTTCGAGCGAGACGAACACTTTGCCCGCTTCCACGAACCGCCGTTCCTTCGTGAGCAACAAGCCGAGTTCGATACTCGCATCGACGACTTCGCTCGGCTTCGTGCCGCGTTCGTGCAGTTTGGCCGTCAGTTCGCGTTCCTTCGTACTGGCAAGAATCACCGTGTCGGGCAACCGCATATCGGGCAGGCCGCTGACGGGTGGGCCACTCGCCGCCTCGATGCGCGGGTGCAGCTTTCCGAACAGCCACCAACCGCCCGTGAAGGTGCCCGCCAACACCAGGAACCCCAGCACGTAGGCCGGCCATCGCGCGGGGCTGGGCGGCAACGCCATTATGTACGTCTGCGTCGGCCCGCTGAAACTCCCGCCGATTTGTGGCAACGCTCCCGTTTGCGCGTTCGGCAACCCGAGCGACAGCCCTTCGCGCACTTTCGAGAGGTCGCGTAAAATCTCCTTCGCCGTCTGGTAGCGCTCGCTGGGCTTCTTCGCCATCATCTTGTGAACCATCGCGCACAGGTCGGCGGGCAGATCGGTACGGATGTCGCCGAGCGGTTCGGGTTGTTCGTTGACGTGCTTCATCGCCACGTCGATCGCGTTGGCACCGGTGAACGGCGGCAGCCCCGCGAGGATGTGATAGCAGGTGACGCCGAACGAATAAATATCCGAACGGTGGTCGGTGGTTTGGCCGCGCACTTGCTCCGGGGCCATGTACAACGGCGTGCCGAGCGTCACACCCGATTGCGTCAGGTTCAACGGCAATTGGTCGCCACCCGTCAGGCGCGACAGGCCGAAGTCGGTCACCTTCACTTCGACTTTTTTCGTCAGCAAGATGTTCTCCGGTTTAATGTCCCGGTGAACGATGCCGAGTTCGCTGGCGCGTTGTAGCGCTGCCGCGACTTGCCGCATAATCGCGAGCGCCACGGGTAAGTCGGGTGCGCCTTTCCGCGTCAGGAAGTCGCGGAGGTTCCGCCCCTCGACGTACTCGAGCGCCATATATCGCAAGCCCTCGTGCTCGCCGATGGCATAGACTTGCACGATGTTCGGATGGCTGATCCGCGCGACCGCCTCGGCTTCGCCCTGGAACCGCTTGAGCGCCGTCGGGTTCGCGGCCAAATCGTTCCGCAACAGCTTCAGCGCGACTTCGCGTTTCAACGACAGTTGCCGCGCGAGGTAAACCTGCCCCATGCCACCCTGGCCGATTTTGCGAAGCACCTGGAAATCGCCGAGCGTCCGACCGGTGAGGTCGGGCGGTGGCATTTCAGCAGGTGCATCCGGGTCGGGCATCATGGAGTGACCCTAAAGGAAACCGCTCCGAAGCGGAGCGCGTCGTAACCGTTTACGCGGCAGATTGCATTTTCAACATACCAGACACCGTAGGTCGTGGTCGAAGAGGCTTTGCGATGAGGCCCGACAGAGTATCAGCGACAACAACCCGGAAGGTTTGGAATCGTCGCGTAAATGCACTGTCGGGCCTCTCAAAGCTTCGACCCGACCTACAATACCAGTGGGTTCTCAGAAAAACAGAATACCCCGCGAACGGTTACGGAGAGCATCTCGCATTTCCGTTTTACCAGAATGGCGAAGCGTCGAACACTGGGCTGACTGCCGATGGCTATCTGCGTATCTTGACCTCGATTCCCCACTTCTACTGAGGCGACGATTATGGCGAATGGAATTCCGCTGCGGCCGCTCGGCAACACCGGCGTGCAGGTTTCGGCGATCTGCCTCGGCGGGTGGCACATTGCCCAACCCGAAATCGGCGAGGTCGAATCGACGCGCATCATGCACGCGGCGATCGATCGCGGGCTGACGTTCTTCGACAATGCCTGGGATTACCACGAAGGCGCGAGCGAATCGCTGATGGGCCGCGCGCTCGCCGGTGGCAAACGGCAGAAGGTGTTCCTCATGACGAAGAACTGCGCCCGCGACGCCGCCGGTACGCGGCAACATCTCGAAGATAGCCTGCGCCGACTGCAAACCGATGTCATCGACCTGTGGCAGTTCCACGAAATTAACTACGACAACGACCCCGAATGGCTCGTCGAACGCGGCGCGATCGCCGAGGCAATTAAGGCACAAAAGGAAGGCAAAGTGCGGTTCATCGGCTATACGGGGCACAAGTCGCCGCACATCCTCGCGAAAATGCTGCCACTACACAAGTGGGACACGTGCCAGATGCCGATCAACGTCTGCGACCATTTCTACCGCAGTTTCCGCCACGATCTCGTACCCGAACTGCTGGCACGCGGCATTGCGCCGATCGGCATGAAAAGCATGGGTGGCGGCAACCTCGAACTCGGCGGCAAGATCGTCAGCAGCGGCGTCGTCACCGCCGAGGAAGCGATCCGCTACTCGCTGTCTCAACCGATCAGCACGCTCGTCGTCGGCATCGATTCGATGAAAGTGCTCGAACAAGATTTGGCCATCGCCGAGAACTTTACGCCGTTAGTCGGTAGCGAACTCGCGGCGGTGTTGGCGAAGGCGAAACCCGAAGCCGGCGACGGCCGCCACGAATGGCACAAGAGCACGCAAAACTTCGACGGCCCCTACCACCGCCAACAACACGAATTCGCGGTATGAGCGAGATGCGCAGGCTTTGCGAAGCGGAGCGCGTGCGCGTCACCCATTCGCAACGACATACAACTTCACGCCCCTACGCGACGCGGCTAACGCCGAACGGATTGGGGAATTGTACATCGTGCGAGTCCTCGATGGAATCTTTACAGTTTACGTTATCACCCACACGAATTCGCGAAGTCAAAAAATCGGAGACGATTCGACGTAAGTCGACTTTTGTATCGTGCGCGGAGTGACGCAAAAATGTCGCTTCCGGTCGATTTTCGGTCAATGTCGGTCGATTTTCGGTCAATGTCGGTCGATTTTTGGTCGCATTCGGTCGATTTTCGGTCGGTAATTGCGCCGCGTGTCGAGTCGATGGCAATCGGCGTAACCATCAACCATCGTGTGAGATACGAATTACGGATCAGTCGCCTGCGATCAAAAAGCCCGTTGTTTGGGGACTCAAAACCCGGAAAAACACCCGAAAAACCGGTTTTGGAGCGCCCGGAATTGTGACTTACGTCGATTGTTTGCCATCGCGAATCACTTCCGCTTGTGCGAACTTTCGGATTCGGTTAAAGATTCGGTTTGATTATGCCGACACTCCATTTCGCACGGATGCGATGTTATGCTGCGATTGCTCTCCCTCATTGCGATACTCGTTGGCACGGTCACGGTTGGTGCTGCCGAACCACTCGCACAAGCCACGCAGTCGTTCAACCAGGCCAAAACGCAGCCGAGTCAGTTCGCAGATGCCGCGAAGTTCTTCGGCATGGCGTTCAATAGCCGGGTGGAAATGTCGCAAGATCAACTCGCGGCATGGGCGTATTGCCGCGTCAAAGTGGCCGCCGATAAGTGGAACAAATCGCAAGGCGACGCGAGAACGAAAACGGAGACGATCGCCGAGATCGAAGAGGCACTGAAACTCGCACCGAACTACGCCGAGTTGCAGAAGGCCGGGCAGACGATCGTCGCCACCATCGGCGGCAAACCGGCAAAACCATTCATCGGCATCAAGCCCACCGCACCGACGCCAATACCCGAAACCGGCTGGTTTTCGCTCGAAAACGAGAGTTTCATCGTGCGATTTCAAGGCAGCAACGACGTTGCGGAAGCCGTGGCCAAGAAGGCGAGCGAGTCTCGTGCGGCCACGTTCGCGAAGTGGTCCGGCCTCGCATCGGGAACCTGGACGCCGAAGTGCGAGATCGTCTTGCACCCAACGGCCGCCGCGTTCGCCAAAGGCACCGCACAACCCGCCGCCGCAACCGGGCACGCCATCGTGAAATTCGACGATGGCCAAGTGACGATGCGCCGCATCGACCTGCGGCTCGACGATGAAACGCACCTCGAAGAAGCGCTCCCCCGCGAACTCGCACACATCGTGCTGGCAGACTTGTTCCCGACGCGCGCACCGCCGCTTTGGGCCTCGCTCGGCATGGCCGTGCTGAGTGCCTCCAGCGCGGAAGCCGAGCGATGCATCCAGACGTTACCGCGATGCCACAAGGCCGGCGAATTGTTCGCAATCACGGCACTTTTGGACATGAACGGCCCGCAGAAACCCGAACACGTGACCGCCTTTTACATCGAGAGCGTGTCGTTAGTCGATTGGATGGTCCGCAAAAAGGGCGAGAAGGCATTCACGATGTTCGTCCGCGACAGCCAACGCTACGGCATGGACAAAGCGCTCGAACGACAATACGGCTACAATGGCGCGAAACAACTCGACGAGGAATGGCGTCGCGCCGCACTCGCAACCACACGCAGCCAAGGGCCGTAGGCGGACGACACAAGCAAAACCGCAGTCGTGCCTGAATACTATGTCAAAGTCCGTCATCATACCGACACTCATCGAAAAGCAAGAACCACACGAAAGCGTGATGATTTTTGTCGATATCGTGATCGATTTTCCGCAAAAAGAGTTGAACGAAATTGAGATGCGATGGGGTGTTGAACGCAAACGATTACCAGACGTTATTGAGCATAGTGGTTGGAAATGGGATCGAAAAATCGGGCACAAGGGATATCGTTTGGTTGCGATAATGAACGGCAAGGAATGTGAAGGCTTACTGGCAGCAAAAAAGTTGCTCTGGCCCGGTATCAAAGACGGGTTGCCGAGGTTGTACATTGCGTACATCGAAACTGCACCTTGGAACAACGAAAAACATCCGGAAGGGCAGACGCATCGCGGTGTAGGAACCAACTTGATGATCGGTGCGATTCAAATGAGTCTGCAAACGGAAGCACGAGGGGGAATCTGTTTGCATTCCCTCGACCAATCTCGACGAATTTATCGAAAATGGGGAATGTCGAGTTTTGGTCGTGACGCGAAATTTGAAGACATGACCTATTTTGAGTTTTCGGCGGAAGAAGCGGTAGAATACCTCAACGGGAGGACGACGTAATGGGACGTAAAACAACAGAGTTGCTCGTGTCAGAGGAACGATTACTCGAGCTTTTTGACGCGGAAGATGAAGTAGCCATTTCAGCCGGAACGCCGAAGTGCTTCACGCATCCGGAACTTTTCGATCCTGTAAACTGGCCCGAGGGCGAAGTTCGCGGCGATCCGAAGATTGAAAAAACGACGGGCAAGCCAGTCGAGCAATCCAAGAAGAAAATCATCGAAACGGCGAAGGCAGACTAACGATGACAGACCGGCGCGAACTGTTGGCGGTGGTGGCATCACTCGGTATCGGTGGGGGTGCGTTCCAGCGGGCGGCGGCCGCAGAGGCGGAGAAAGAAAAAGAGAAACCGACCGGCATTACCGCCGAGATGGTAAAGAACGCCGAGTGGGTTGCGGGCATTACGCTCAGCGACGAAGAACGCACCCTCGTTGCCGCCACACTGACCCGCCACATCAGCGGCTTGAAGAAAGCGGGCGAGGTTCCACTCGGGAACGACACGCTCCCCGCGATCCAGTTCGACCCCGCACCAGGGCGACCGCCACATTCGGGGCCAATTGGTAGCGTCACCCCGCCGACGCTGGAGTTCAAGAAGCCCGATACCGATACCGAACTCGCGTTCGCACCGCTGACACACCTCCGTCACTTGCTTCACACGAAGCAGATTTCTTCGGTCGAACTCACCAAACTCTATCTCGCCCGACTCAAGAAATACGACCCGCTGTTGAAGTGCGTCGTAACGCTCACCGGCGATCTCGCACTTCGCCAGGCCGAAGCCGCCGACCGCGAACGCGCGGCCGGCAAGCCGTGCGGCGCGCTGCACGGCATCCCGTGGGGCGCGAAGGATCTCATCGCCTACCCCGGCTACCCGACCACGTGGGGGGCCGCGCATTTCAAGGATCGCACCCTCGATGTCAAGGCGACCGTGGCGAAGAAACTCGAAGCCGCCGGTGCGGTCCTGGTGGCCAAAACGACGCTCGGTACGCTCGCGCTCGGCGATCAATGGTTCGGCGGCATGACCCGCAACCCGTGGAACCCGAAGCAAGGTTCGAGCGGTTCGTCCGCCGGTTCCGCATCGGCGGTGTCGGCGGGGCTCGTCGGGTTCGCCATCGGCAGCGAAACGCTCGGCAGCATCATTTCGCCCTGCACGCGCTGCGGCGTCACCGGGCTACGCCCGACTTATGGCCGCGTCAGTCGCCACGGCTGCATGACGCTATCGTGGTCGATGGACAAACTCGGGCCGATTGCACGGAGCGTCGAAGATTGCGCACTGATCTTCGGTGCCATTCACGGGGCCGATGCGAATGATCCGACGAGTGTGAACCGGCCGTTTACGTGGCCGAACGCGAAGCCACTGAAGGAACTCCGCGTCGGCATTTTCGAGCAAACGTCCGCTACCGTTAAGGAAATCCTCACCGGTCTCGGCGTGAAGTTGGTGCCGATCACTCTGCCAGGCGACTTGCCCGTCAGCACGATGAGCAGCATCATTCTGGATTGCGAATGCGCCACCGCGTTCGACGACCTCACTCGTGCCGGCATCAAGGAAGAGAGCCTCGGTAGTTTCTGGCCGAACACGTTTCGGGCCTATCGGTTCACGTCGGCGGTCGAGTATCTCCGCGCGAACCGGTTGCGAACGAAGCTCATGCAGGCGATGGCAAAAGTGATGGAAACGGTCGATGTGTACGTCGGCGGCAACGATCTGTCGATCGCGAATTTAACCGGCCACCCGACGGTTTGCCTGCCGAACGGCTTCACGAAAAGCGGCGAAATCAAAGTACCGACGGCGATCGCATTCACGGGTCAACTCTACGGCGAAACCGACCTGCTGAGCGTCGCGAAAGCCTATCAGGACGCCACCGGCCACCACACGCAACACCCCACGTTAGACGCGGGGTAGTGGCGCGATTTCTCGCCTTGTGGTGCGTCGCACTCTCGGCGTACAAACATTTCGTCTAAGATAGTCGCGTGTCGTTTGCGTTCCTCGATGGGTTTTCGCCATGTCCGAGCCGTCCGAAGCGGTGCAAGACTACTTGAAGGCGATCCACAACCTGGGCGGGGCGTCGCAGATCGTTTCGCCGGCGGAGATTGCCAACCTACTCGGTGTGAAAGCCCCCTCGGTCACGGGGATGCTCAAACGCTTGGCGGAAGCGGGCTGGATTGCGTACGCGCCCGGCGACGGGGCCACGCTTACACCATCGGGACTCATCGCAGCGCGGCGGGTCGTTCGGCGACATCGTCTCATCGAATTGTTCCTCACGCAGGTTCTCGGCCTCGACTGGAGCGAAGTCGATGCCGAAGCCGAATCGCTCGAACATGCCATTTCACCCCGCCTAGAACAAGCGATTGCGGCATATCTCGGCGAACCGGCGGAAGACCCGCACGGCCACCCGATCCCCACTTCTACGGGCGAACTAACCGACCGCGTTTTGCAACGACTATCGGAACTGCGCGACGGGCAGTCGACAATCATCCGCGAAGCCCAGGACGACAACCCCGCCCGATTGCGACAGTGGCGCGAACACGGTTTGATACCCGGCGCGACGGCGCACTGCCTACGGTACGATGAGTTGGACGATCTTTTTGAAATTGAAGTGGGCGGGCGGATCATTCGCCTCGGTAGCGAGGGCTTATGGGGGTTACGCGGTGAGCCGAAGATAACGACATAATGCGCGTTGCATTTTACCGAAACCGCCGTTCCGCGCGAGACGGATTGCACGGAAAATCCGACAGCAACTCCCGAGATTCCCACGGCGGACGTTTGCACCGCCGTCGCTCTTGAATTAGGCTTAGATTGTGAAGCGAGTAGGAACGACGATGACTCCACACGGGGTTGCGTATCCTTTCGGGCACCTTGGAGGGCTTTTGACCATGTTTCAAATGGTTGTCGGATATTTAGCGGTGTTCGCCGTCGCCGCGATTTATTACGCGTGGCGCGATGGCACCATCGCCAAAGAACGCAAGCGAACCACCTTGAATCAGCGCGTTGCCTACATGCTCTGGGTTGCCGCTAACCGTTCGTAATCGTCCCGTTCGCCCACATCGCCTGTTTCAATCTGATACAACTAGTCGATTTCCGGTGCGATCACACCGAAAGCCATTTCATATTCGGCCCGCAAGCGCGCGATCAACGCACGTCTTCCGGTCGGTTTTTCGTACAGTTCTTGCGCTGCACGAACGATAATATTGTGCGCCACTTTCGCGAGGATCGTCGGACCCCGGCGCGATTTCGGTATGACGTCGGTGTAACCTGGCGAGTGCAAGTTCATTTTCCAGAGTTGACCAGCCGCCTCGGCCAGTTTCCGTTTGCCGTTTATAACATCGTACAGGATCGATTGATTGACCTCGATCTGCGCCTGGTTCGTCGCCTGTTCCGCATTGAGCCGGTCGCCCCTCGCATTGGTATCGCGCAGTTCCACTTCCAGCCGGCCGATGTTCCAGACATCCATGCCTGCGGCTTCCGCCGTAGCGGAGTCGATCGCGAACCAGCTGAGTATTCCGAAGAATGTTACCGCTATGGCGGCGGAAAACAACTGAATGTAGCGAATGCGGTCCATAGCCCACTCCTCACTTCAAACGAAGGTTCCCAGTGAGAAACCACGAAGGCTCACTTAGGGAACGAACGGATATTCACAGGGATACAGGGATGGCAGCGTGCCAGATCGAGGCAATTCGACAGTCGTACCGATCCTTAAAGCAGACAGCGAAAGTTGTGACCGGATTTCCGAAGCCGGACGCGCTGCCAATTCGTTTTTCGACCGCACGACATCATAGTTCCCGCAGTCAGGGATAAACCTTCGCCGAACCCGTCCAGATGGCTGAATTTTGGACGCAACCAAAGAACTTACGTCAAAATCGACCGCGACAAATGGCTTCGGCGAAGGTTTATAGTCCGGTGATTATGGCATTGCGACTTTGCACGATCAGTAGACGACACAATTGGGCGACCGTGTCAGGTAAAATGCGAGATACTGCAAGAACGGCTGAAATCGCGACGATTTCGTCGCGAAGATTCCGATCCCGAACGTGGGAAATTCTCATTCGACTTCGGGTGCGCTCACGCCGAAGGATGCTTCGTACTCGGCTCGCAAACGTTCGATCAGCACTCGTCGTCCGATCGGTTTTCCATGCAATTCTTGCGACGCGCTGTACATGATGTTGTGCGCGACCTTCGCAATAATCGTCGGCCCCTTGCGTCTCGAGGGTATGACGTAAACGTAACCCGGCGACTGTTGGTTCATCTTCCAAAGCTGTTCGGCGGCGACGGCGAGTTTCCGCTTGCCATCGATCACGTCGAACAGGATCGCTTGATTCAATTGATACTGCGACTGATTCGCCGCATGGATCGCGGTGAGTTTGTCGCCCGCAACATTGGTTTCGCGCAGTTCGTCTTCGAGTCGACCGACGTTCCAGACGTCCAGACCGGCGGCTTCGGCCAGTACGGGGTCGGCGACGACCCAACCGAGCATCGCGATGACGGAAACGGGCACGGCGACCGAGAGCACGCGGACGAAACGAATGCGAGCCATAAATCACTCCTCACACGAACGACAGTTCCCCGAGAGAGGCCACGAGGCTTCTCTCGAACGAACCGCACGGACCTAGCGACGGATACCCAACGTGCCAAGCGGCGCACGGAAGGCTTTAGGGGGAGTGAATCGAACGCACACGCATCGACATTATCGAAAGCCAGCGGGTGCATCGTGCGAACGGACGGTGTGAACTCGGTTAAGTTTGTTGCGACCGAAATTCACACCAGGGGGTAGGTCGAACATTTCACATGAACGAACGACGACGCAAACTGTGGGCCAGTTCGGTGCAGAATTCATTTCTTTCGCAAATGCCCTACAATTTCAGCCGCTTTCGTCGTAGGTAAACCTGTGTCGCGTCGGGTTCGACGGCGAGTGCGTGTTCGGTTTCCATGCAGATTCGCGCGGATGTCGGGCACGCAATCGCGAACGACTCACGTATTTCGTACGAGTGACCCATGATCGAAACTCCGACCGCGAACCTCACTCCACTACTGACGCGGTCTGGGCGTTGGCGCGATCCCGCCACACTGCAAACGGCGGCGTATGCCGTCGTCATCGTTGCGGGGGGTTGGTGGATGCTCGGCCAACTCGCGGCCGTGCTGCGGCCGCTGTTGATCGCGGTGTTCCTGTGCTACGTGCTGTTGCCGTACTATTCGCGATTGCGACGTGGCGGCGTGCCCACACCGGTCGCACTCGTTCTGCTCGTCAGCGGGGCCGTCGGCGTACTCGGCGCAATCATCTTGCTCGTCTATGCCAGTTTGCTCGGGCTGGCCGAAGATGCACCCGCGCTGAAAGAACGCGCCATCGCCCTCAGCCAGGAGCTGCACAACTTCCTGAACGTAAATGTACCGTGGATCTTCACGCAAAAAAGCGAAGGCTCGAAGAGCTTCGAGGAACAGATCGCCGAGCAACTGCCGGGGCACATCGGCACGATGGTCAACGTCGCGCTCGGCGGGTTAATCGAACTCGCCGTGGCAGGCTTATACTTGCTGTTCTTGTTACTCGGCGCCGAAAAGCTACCGACAAAAGTGCGTAACGCCTACCCCGACGACGAAGCAACCAAAATTTTGCACATTGCGGGTCGCATCAACTCGGCGATCATCAGCTACCTGAAGGCTAAGGTGCTTTCGAGCTTGATCTTCGCAATCCCCGTCGCGCTCGTTCTGACAGTGTGCGGCGTGAAATTCGCGATCATGTGGGCGGTACTCACCTTCGTATGCAACTTCATCCCGTACATCGGCAGCGTGGTCGCCTACGTTCTGCCGATCGCGTTCGCGCTCCTGCAACTCGGCTTCGGCGCGCCAGTGATCGTGGCCGCCATCCTCGTACTCGCAGTGCATATCGTCTGTGCCACGCTGATCGAACCGATGCTGATCGGCCGGGCCGTCGGCCTCAGTCCGCTCATCGTCCTCGGTGCTCTTGCCGTCTGGGGACTCGTCTGGGGCCTACCCGGAATGGTGCTAGCCGTACCGCTCGCCGTCATGGTCAAAATCGTACTGGAGAACATCGAGATCACCCGCTCGTTCGCGAAGATGGTCGAGGAGTAAATCAATCCGGCAATCGGTTGCTGTTCCATACATGAAACGATTAATTTCATTAAGGTTGTTCAATTTTGAGTTCAAATGTCCGGATCCTGACTTCAACCCCAGTCTCCGATGGGTGGTCATGGACGTAAATAGGTGCATTTAGAACATACGTATTTAGATTAGTTTCAATTGATCTTCGCAATCCCCATTCCGCCAACTGCTTCGCGAGTAAAGGGTTGCCTGGTGCCGTTGCTTTAGCAGTCATGACAAGATCAAATGGTCCTCTTTTCCAGTGCCGTGTACCTTCAAGGCTTTCATAAATCCAGTATACTAAAATCTGTGTTGCTCCTTCAATTGATGTGTTCGCAATAATTTCGCTAAATTCTTTTTGCGTAACCCTTCAGCCTACTGAAGTTGGTCCGTGTCAGCTATCTATTAATGAACCTGAATAGACAGTTGCAACAGGATTTTCAGCCAAACGTCGGCAAG
>JAYVQG010000383.1:0-3721 GCA_043757025.1 Limnoglobus sp. | reverse complement strand
CCCTCGAGTTCGGCTTTTCGTGCCTGAAGGATTGTCAGCTTCCTCTTGAGACTGCCGATCTCGGATTTGATCTTTCGCAGTTCGGTCGATTTTTTCTTGCTGCTTAAATGTTGCGAGCCGAATTCCTCGGTAATGTACTTTTCGAGTTGGCCTCGCAAGATCCGGATGTACGGGCTTCCATGCATGGCACCGTTGCGATATTCGAGTTTGCCGGCTCGAATGCCGGCCACGATGAAGTCGCGACTCACCCCGTATTCCTTCTTGGCGGTCACGTCGCTAAGGGTTCCACCTTTGAGACCCCATTCACCATGTTCTGCCATCGGAACCTCTTGGGTTTAGCTTTTGCTTTGGAGTTCTGTCACGATGTTGGCGACGAGTTTCGGGTCGCTTTGTTGTACGATATGATCGATTCGGCTCTGTGGCACGCCGAGTTTCAACATCGACGCGGCCACGGTCAGCCACATTTTTTCCTTCTTCTTACCTTCGGCCAAGTACAACTCCGTCACTTGTTCGCCCAGCTTTTGAAGCAGGATCGAATCGCTGCTGGCGTAGTACCGCTTGATGATCCCTTGCTGATGGCGGGTAAAGTCGCCGAGTGCCATGTTGTCTCTCCGCTAGGTGTGCGCGATGCAATGTTTTTAGAATAACACTCATCGAACGCGACGCGCATAAAAAAACGGGCTGCGACGTGTGTCGCAGCCCGATGGCGTATGCCTCAATCGCGATTAGTTGCAGCCCTTGCTAGCGCCACAGCCGCCGCGGAGTTTGCCGAACAGGCCTTTGAGCAGGCCACCGCGAGCGCTACCGCACGTGGCGGCTGCGGCGGCTGGCGATGCGTACGACACCGAAGCGGCTGCGGTCGCTTCGCCACAGCCGGCGGCGGCCACTTGCACGGTTTCCGTGTAGGCCACGTTTTCCGTGTAGTTTTCGGTCGTCATTTCCGTGACGCTCACGGTCGACATCACCGTGCGTGTGCCGGTCTTCTTTTCGGTCTTGTAGCTGGTCACGTCGTGTTCGACTTCCTTCGTGACGGGAACCGTTTCGACGACGGTCTTGGTGGCCGTCTTCGTTACGGGAACGCACTTCGCAACGGACACTTGAACCGTCGTCACGACCGGAACCGTCGTGTAAACGGTCTTCGTGGCCTTTTCGGTCACGGGAACGCACTTCGTGACGGCAACGCTGACTTCCTTGGTCACGGGGTTGCTAACGGTGACGTTCTTCGTGCCCGTCTTGGCGACGGTCTGGTAGGTCGTCACCGGTACGGTGATTTCCTTAGTAACGGCCACATTGACATTGACCGTGCGAGTGCCCGTCTTGGCGACGGTCTGGTAGGTCGTCACTGGCGTGGTGACTTGCTTGGTGACGGGAACCATGACGTTGACGGTGCGGGTGCCGGTCTTAGCGACGGTCTGGTAGCTGGTAACCGGGACGTTGATCGTCTCGGATCGCATTTCGCGATGCATGACGGTCTTAGTGACCGCGTGCATTTCCGTAACCGTTTGGCAAGCCATCGACGATGTCGGTGCTGCGTAGGAAGCCGAGGCCATCCCATCGGAGCGACCGGCATGACGATGGAGCAGGCCTTTTTTGCTGCTACCGCATGGCGAACACGCAGCCGGGGCACATGCCGCAGCGGCCGGAGCGGCACAAGCCGATGGTGCCGTACCGCATGCGTCGGTCACAACGGGGACCATCACGGTTTTGGTGACGGCGACGTTCTCGGTGTAGGTCTTTGGAACGCAAACCGTGAAGTTGCGGGTTTGGGCGGTCATCGTCGTGACCGGAACGGACTCGTTGTAGGTATACGTTTGCGTTTGTGGCTGGCAGACGTATTCCGTAACCGCTCGCGTTTGGTTGACGGTAACCGGAACCATCTCGTTGTAGGTGTACGTTTGCGTTTGTGGCTGGCAGACGTATTCCGTAACCGTTCGCGTTTGGTTGGTCGTAACCGGAACCATTTCGTTGTAGGTGTACGTTTGCGCAACGGTGCTCGTAACGTATTCCGTCACCATCTGCTTTTGCATTTCGGTGACTTGCTTCATCACCGTGTACGAGTACTCTTGTTGCGAAGCTTGCTGCTGGTAGCTCGTCACCTGACGGGCTTCCATGGAGTTCTGGATTTCATTGACGGTGTAGTTGTAAGTCTCTTGGCGGGACTTCTGCACGTATTCCGTAACGGTCGACTTTTGCTTCGTCACGACGGGAACTTGCACGTCGTAGGTGTACGACTCTTCCTTCGCGACTTGCTTCAAGACGGTAACGGGCACCTGACGGGTGCGGGCTTCGGCGCGATACTTGGTGACCGTTTGCGTGGTCATCGCAGGTGCGGCCACGGCAACGGGTGCGGCGCAGGCATCTGCGGCGGCGGGTGCTGCGTGTGCAACCGAATCGCCGCAAGCTGCGGCGACGGGGGCGGCACACGAGGCGGCAGCGCCGTGGCTACCGCTGCGGAACTTACCGCCGAATGCCTGGACTGGGGTAAAGGATGTTGCCATCCATGCAGCGGAACCGATCACCGCAGCAACGAGTACACGACGCTTCATCTCTAAAACTCCAAATAGTGGAAGACTAACTGGCCCTAACCCCGAAATGAGGCATGTGGGCAACGCCAATTGGTGTCCATCTTCCCTGACTGACAGTATTGTTCCAGGTTGCCCCAATGTCTCAGGCTGCCCAGACCTCAGTGAAGATAAGAAGGACGAACGCGATTGACAAGAAAAACTTTGCATTAACTGCGCCGTTTAGACGGCAATATGTAACGATCGTGCGGACGAAGACTATCGCCGATGGATTGCGGACGCAACATTCCGTACGATTCCAGAACTGACATTAAAGTCCGAGTGCGGCGGAACCGCACGCTCTCTCTCGCATCCCGGAGGTTATTTCATGACATCCCCGCAGAAGTGGCTACTGATAGTAGTGGCGACAGCAATCGTCGCGTCGCCCACCGCGATAATTCGTGCCGAAGACAAAAAAGACAACGACGGTTACGTCGCGTTGTTCAACGGCAAAGACCTGACGGGCTGGAAGATTCCCGAACCGCCGAGCGGCGAGTTCGCGAGCGTCGAGAAGAAGATGGTCGATGGGAAGGTCATTGCCTTTATCGGCAAAACGAAGGCCGGTAAAGAAGTCACACTTTGGCGAGTCGAAGACGGCGTCATCATCGGCGGCGGTCCCGCGAGCCACATCTTCAGCGAGCGCGGCGACTACGAAAACTTCCACTACCGCGTCGAAGTTAAGATCAACGACAAGGGGAATAGCGGGCAGTATTTCCGCACCGCGTTCGGCCCTGGCTTCCCGAAAGGGTACGAAACGCAGATCAACGCCACGCACACCGACCAGGTGAAAACCGGCAGCCTCTACCCCGCCGGTAGCCTCGCGAAGTACAAGAAAGACATCACCGTGATGAACACCGCCGCGCACAAGCCCGACGAATTCTTCACGCAAGAAGTGATCGCCATCGGCGCGAAAATCACGATCAAAGTGAACGATAAAATCACGCTCGACGCCTGGGACGACCCCGACCAAACCTACAAGAAGGGCCACTTCGCACTGCAAGGCCACGATCCGGGGTCGATCATGACATTCCGCAAAATCGAAGTGAAAGAGATCAAGTAGAAATTTCGGCACGGTTCAAAACCCGGTTGCAGTTTTGCCAAATAAGACCACTAAAAATTTGGTTCCGGCGTGATTGGAATTGGGCGAAATCGGACGTAAG
>JAYVQG010000382.1:0-3723 GCA_043757025.1 Limnoglobus sp. | reverse complement strand
TGAGGTTCGACCGATAGGTGGCTATCGCATCCGCACAGAGAATGTCAAAATGGCGAATTTGGGAAATTGTCCTCCGACACGACCGGGAATTGCTGTTCTGATACCAGCAATTCCCGGTCACTTGCCCATCCGAGACAGTGTCGCGACGGCTTCTCGGGTTTGCTTCGCTCCTTCGGCACCGCTGGCGATCTTCTTCAGCACCGCTTTTACTTCGGGTGTGCCGATCCATTCGAGTAGCTCGATGGCGCGCAGAATCCGGATCGCGTCCGGCGTGAGTTTCGGACAGTCGGCAAGCAGAATTTCGATCCGTTCTTTCACTTCCACCGAATCAGTTTCTTGCAGCACTCGCATCAACGTGGGTTCTGCGAGTTCGCCGAGTAACTTCAACTCGCGCATTGCACGGTCGCGGACGGCGAATGCCGGGGCGTCGAGGTCGTCGATCCAGCGCGTGAGCGAGGTCAAATCCGGCGCGGCGGCGGGGGGCAGTTTCCGTTTCAAAAACTCCACCGCTTCCGCGGGTTCACTTTGCATGCGGATGGCCGCTCGATAGGCGACGGCGGATTCGCCGGCCAATTCGTCCCAGAGGCGGTCGCGATCCGTTGGGGTTTTCGCTAGAGACATGCCTGCGGTGGCATCTAAAATCGCGACGGGGCCAGCGGCGCTGCTGATGGCTACGGTGCGACCATCGCCGCGTATCGCGACTGCGTGAATCGCCGCTTTTATGGGAATGGTGGCTCGCGGCTTGCCCGACGCGAGTTCCCAAATTCCGATGCTGACATTGTCGTCTACATGGGCCAAAATGCGACTGTCTGCTGAAAACGCGAGGACGTGTTTGTCGGTCGTGTTATTCGCCCCGGGTTTAATTCGCAGCGTTTCTCGACCGTTCGATGCATCGTAAACCACGGCCACATATTGGACTTCCCCTCCATTGCTCTTCACCTTGCAACCTGCAACCAACCTCCGACCATCGGGGGAAAACGCCAGGAACAGAACCGGATCGTCGAGGGGGATGCCACGCAGGAACTGCTTCGCTTTGGTGTCGTAGATTTCGATTTTTTGGCGATCGGAAATGGAATCGAACGCTGCGACGGCGGCAAACTGCCCGTCGGGAGTGATGGCCATCGCATTGCCTATCGTACGATCTGCACTTTTGCTGCGGATGAGGAATTGCGTACCCATCGTCGTTTCAAAAACCGCGACACCCGCATCCTCGGCGGCCACCACAATCTTACCGTCGAGTGACATCGCAGCGACGTCGCGCTCCGATGGATTCGGAAACGACCACATCGTTCGTCCGGTTTCCAGATCGCGAACGAATAGCTTTTCGCGTAGGTGGTACAGCGCCGTGCGGCTATCGGCCGAGAGCGATAGCGGTACCGATGCGCCGATCTTTACCGGTCGCAATTTGTGTCCCTGCTTCGTGGCCGCGTCCCAGCGAACCCAACCGCCCCACTTCGTCAGCTTGCCGACGAGCGCGCCATCGGGTGCGAACGAAAGTTGTGCGGGGATGCCGGGCGGGTCCGACGAATGCGGTAACATCGCGCCCGTTTTCGCATCGTAAAGAATCGCAGCATTATGGGTGTAGGCGACGAGGATGCTGCCATCGGGTGACATCGTGACATCTTCGATCGGCGCGACCTCGATCTCTCGCGATTTCTTGCCGCTGACGATGTTCCAGAAAACGACGGCATCGGTCGTGGTCGCGGCCAACGCGGTGCCGTCGGGTGTGAAGCCGAGCGCTTTACTCGCCTTCCATTTGTGGAGAACGCGGCCCGTGGCGAGTTCCCACACGACGACTTTCTCCGCGCTTTTGCCGATGCTCGCCGCCACCCATTTGGAATCCGGCGAGAGTAACAGGTTCGAGAAATGCGGGTTGCCGCTCTGCGCGAATGGCCCCTTAGAAAGATCGAGCGTCTGTAACCGCTCGCCGCCTTTGCTGCGGTAAACGCTCACGTTCTTTTCGTTCGCGATGAGGATTTTCTCGCCATCATTGCTGAAGATCGGCTTGTCAGTCGGCGTCAGCGACATCGGCAGTTCCGCCAGGATGTTGCCGGTTTTGCCGTTCTGGATCACGAGCGAATTCGATGCTTCGCCTCGGGCAACCGAGTACGCGACCGTCAAGCCATCGGGTGCGATGGCGGCAGAATCGAACCGTTGAACCGGATGGGCGAGCTTGCCGACGATCGTGAGTTTCTCGGTTTTCGCATCGTACATCGCGACTTGCGCGGGTGATGTCGCGCCATTGTCTGCATCGTCGGTCACGACGAGTGCGAGTTGCGTCGGCGAGATCAGCCGACCGAGTGACAGCGATTTTTTTGGCGGATACACAAAGCGAAACAGCACCTCGCCCGTCTTCGGATTCCAGGCCCACGCTTCTTCGGCATCGCTCGCAATGAGAGCATCACCCGTGTCGGAAAATAACAACTTGTGAATGGTAGTCGTCGTCCGCATCTGCCGCGAACCGAGTGTGATGCCCGGATCGGCGAACGCGGAAGCGACGAATCCGGCCACGATAGCGAGCATGACGACGATCCAACGAACGGCCATGTCGCAGTCTCCTGCCGAGAGCCAATTGCCTGACACATTCATTAGACACGAATGCCGAAAGTATTGCGAGTGCGAATGGGATCACGGTGGAGCAGGCGAATCGGTGGGCAATTCCGTTGGCGGTTGCGGTTCGGTCGATTCCAGTACGCGCTTCCAGCGGTTGGCCATGCCGCGATAGGCATTTTGGTAGGTCGTTTCCAGTGGCAGATGCACGTAGGTTTCCGGTTCGAGAAACAACGGCATCTCCGGCAACACGCCATCGACCCGAACGGGTTCGATGTAAGCACGTTTCACCGTTCCCGAGGAATACGCCACTGCGGTGAGGTTCGCATCGTCGGGTAGCGTAAATGCCTCGTCGCAGATTTCGCCCCATATCGCGCCGTGAATGCCTTGCGGGTCGCGCGGGCCGGGAGGAAACAGATCGACGATCAACAAGTGATACCCGCGATGCAGGCACTCCACCGCCTTGTCGATGAACGCCGTAAACGCCTGCCGCCCCGCTTTATTTCCAGGTGAAACGATCTCGATGAGAGCGATAATGCGGTCGTCGCTACTGTGCCGAATGACGACGGTGCGGCGCTTCTGCGCGTATTGGCTCAACTCCGTCTCGGCGGTGAATCGCGACTGCGGCTTCTTCGTCATCACCGCAACGCCGCCGTTAGAATTCGTATCGAACGAATCGTTCGTTGGCGTGGAATGCAGCATCAGTACGTCCGGCCCCAACGGACCAATAATCTGCTCCGCAACAGCATAATAATCAGCCGGTAAAACGCCCCGATTGAGATCGTCCTGTATCACGCCGATCCAACTGAGATGGAAGGCGTGAAAAATCCCAGCAGGAACGCGAGTCCAGTCGTGGATCGGCATGATGGCACTCCGGTGGAAGGGGTTACACGATTCCCGCTCTAACGACTCGGCAACAGCATAATAATCAGCCGGTAAAACGCCCTGATTGAGATAATTCCGGATGTACGAGATCCAACTCAAATGGAAGTCGTGAAAAATCCCAGCAGGAACGCGGGTCCAGTCGTGAATCGGCATGATGGCACTCCGGTGGAATAGGCATTCTACACGATCGTTGGCACTTTCTCTTGTAGCTGGGGTCTGTGACCCCGGAGCCTCACTTTCTCTTGTAGCTGGGGTCTGTGACCCCGGAGCCTCACTTTCTCTTGTAGC
>JAYVQG010000381.1:0-3725 GCA_043757025.1 Limnoglobus sp. | reverse complement strand
GTTGATTCCGAAATCGGGAATGATTCCAGGGATGGGTGGGTGGGTAAGTGGTGGAATCATTCCCTGCTACCCAAAATCGCCGCAATTGAAACCAGGCCTAAAAAGGATCAAAATGGAAGGCGGAAGTCAATTGGACGATCGACGAGGCTCCAAACGCATACCGGATCACTCGATCCAGCTCCGCCGCGTGTTCATACGTTTCTCATGGTTGGTGGGACGTTCTGCGAGATGCTGCACGAGCGTTAAGCGGAGGGGCAGGGATTCGAACCCTGGGTACCTTTCGGTACGCTGGTTTTCAAGACCAGTGCAATCGACCACTCTGCCACCCCTCCATCCGACGCTTCCATTCTAATGCGCGGGCAAGGGGCATTCGATGCCACGCCACAACTCGGGGTTTCACGATTTGCGGGTATGTGGTAAATCTTGAATCACTCAACGTGCCGATTCATCGAATAGCGAGACGTGATCCGTGTATAAACTCATTCTTTGTATGCGCTACTTGCGGACGCGATACCTCGCGTTCGTCTGTATCGTCAGTGTCATGCTCGGCGTGGCCACGCTCATCGTCGTCAACAGCGTCATGAGTGGCTTCTCGAACAAACTCCGCGACCGACTGCACGGCGTACTTTCGGACGTGATTCTCGATACCGATAACTTCGCGGGCTTTCGCGAACCGCCCGATGAAATCGCAAAACGCATCCTCGCTTCGCCGGCCGGACCGCACATCGAAGTCATGGCCCCGACGGTCGAAGTCGTGGCGACGATCCAGTTCCAGTTTCGCGGCATGAACGTTGTGAAACCGGTGAAACTGACCGGTGTGAATGCCGATGTGCAATCGAAAGTCGGCGGGTTCGGGCAGTTTATTTCCGGGCAGAAACATCTGGCGGTTCCGTCATTCGACTTATCTCCCGAAGCGTTGCGTCGGTTCGCGCGAAACGTCGAAGAAAATGCGGGCCTCGACGAGATGATGCGCGACAAGGCGACACTCGAAGCCGACAAGCCGAGCGAATCGGACTTCCTCGGTAAAGGGCCGCGGATTCCAGCACCGCTCGATGTGCCAGCGAATATTCCCGCACCCGACTTGCCTCAATTCGAAGCTCCGAAACCGATTGGTATCTTCGTCGGTCACTCGCTCGCACACTTCCGCTACAAGAACCCCGAGACGGGACTGACGGAGGAAATCGCGGCTCTCAAGCCCGGCGATAGCGTGCTGGTGGCGACGCTGGCTGCCGATGAAATGCGACCGGTCTGGGGTACGTTCGTCGTCGCGGATTACTTCAAATCCGACATGAGCGAGTACGACAGCCAGTTCGTGTATATGTCGCTCGCGGACCTTCAACGGTTGCGACGGATGGGCGATCGCGTGTCGCATTTGCAGATCAAATTAAAGGAAACGACGCCGAAGAGTTTCACGTTCGTGAAGGCGAACGTGACCGATGAAATTCAGAAGCTGTTCCGGCCATTGGAAGTGCGGGCCGCGACTTGGGAAGAGCATCAAGGCCCGCTTCTGGCGGCGATCGACGTCGAGCGCGGCATCCTGAACTTGCTGTTGTTCATGATCGTCGGCGTGGCCGGGTTCAGCATCTTGGCGATCTTCACGATGATTGTGTCCGAGAAAATTCGCGACATCGGCATCATGAAATCGCTCGGGGCATCGAGCCGCGGCGTGATGGGAATCTTCGTCTGGTACGCGGTGTTACTCGGCTTCGTCGGCTGTTCGCTCGGCACCGTTCTCGGCCTCGGCATCACGTACAACATTAACGCCATCGAGAAGGGAATCACCGTGCTCACCGGTGCCGAACTCTTCCCGCGCGACATTTACTACTTCGACAAAATCCCGACGAACGTCGAATCGCTGACGGTGATTCTCGTCAACATCGGGGCAATGTCGATTGCCATCGCTTCGAGCCTCATACCCGCCTACCGTGCCGCACGCCTGCGACCGATCCAGGCACTGCGCTTCGAGTAATCTGACACACAAGCCCTACCGGAGACGCGGATGTTACTCGTCGAAAATTTGTTTAAGACGTATCGCCGAAATGTGGATGTCGTCAAGGTGCTCAGTGGCGTGAACCTCACCGTGGAAGACGGCGAGTTCCTCAGCATCGTCGGCGCGTCTGGCTCCGGCAAAAGTACGTTGCTGCACCTGATGGGCACGCTCGATACGCCCGATTCCGGGGCGATTTATCTCGATGGGCGGCGGATCGATCAATTATCGAACACGCAACGCGACATCCTGCGTAACCGCACGTTCGGCTACGTGTTTCAGTTTTACCACTTGCTACCCGAACTTTCGGCGTACGAAAACGTGCTGATGCCCGCGTTCATTCGCGAATCGACGCTCGGCTGGTTGAAGACGCGTCGCCAGTGGCGGAAACGCGCCGATGAGCTTTTCGAACGGGTCGGACTATCGCACCGCAAGACGCACAAGCCACGAGAAATGTCGGGTGGGGAAATGCAGCGTGCCGCCATCGCGCGTTCGCTGCTCCAGAATCCGCGCGTGTTGCTCGCCGACGAACCGACGGGGAACCTCGATACGCAGAACGGCGAGCAGATCGTGCAACTGTTGCGGAACTTGAACAAAGACGACGGCGTGAGCATCGTCATGGTCACGCACAATCTCGATATTGTGACCGCAACGGATCGCGTCGTGAAACTCGTCGGTGGGCGGGTGGCGGAGGAACCGGTCGAACGGCTGTTCCCACCCCGATTGCTGTCGGCGGTCGGTTGAGTATCATTCGCGTATGGCGTTGTCTCTGGGGAACGGTGTTCCCCTTTTTTCGTTTGGGGAGTCGGCATGCCCACCCGCGTTTGGATCAACGGTACATTCTTCGACAAGCACGACGCAAAAATCAGCGTTTACGACCACGGCTTGCTCTACGGCGACGGCGTGTTTGAAGGGATCCGAATCTACGCGGGCAAGGTGTTCAAGCACGCGGAGCATATCGACCGACTGTTCGATTCGGCTAAGTCGATCGCGTTAAAAATCCCACTGACGCCTGCCGAGGTGATCGCGGCAGTCGAAGCCACGGTCGCGGAAAATAAGAAGGTCGATGGCTACATTCGCCTGATCGTTACGCGCGGCCCCGGTACGCTCGGGCTGGACCCGCGCAAGTGCGAACCGCAGATCATCGTCATCGTCGACGACATTTCGCTTTACCCGAAAGAGCTTTACGAAAACGGCCTCGAGATCATCACCGCGAGCACGATCCGCAACCACCCGAACGCGGTCAATCCGCGGGTGAAGTCGTTGAATTACCTGAACAACATCATGGCGAAGATCGAGGCGATTCGTGCGGGTTGCCTCGAAGCGATCATGCTGAACCACAACGGCGAAGTCGCCGAGTGTACGGGCGATAACTTGTTCATCGTGAAAAAAGGCGTGCTGAAAACGCCGCCGATCGATGCGGGGATTCTCGAAGGCATCACGCGGAACTTCGTCATCGGCTTGGCGAAACAGCTCGATATCCCGTTTCAGGAAGCCTCGTTAACGCGGCACGATGTGTACATCGCCGACGAACTGTTCCTCACCGGCACCGCCGCCGAAGTCATTTCCGTGACCAAAGTCGACGACCGCATCATCGGCACCGGCAAACAAGGGCCAATCACGAGGCAGTTACGCGAACGGTTCCAGAAGCTCGTACGGGAGTAAAATCTCGTCGTCAGAATCGACGTAAGTCACAATTGCGGACGCCCAAAAACCGTGTTTTGGGTGTTTTTTCGAG
>JAYVQG010000380.1:0-14743 GCA_043757025.1 Limnoglobus sp. | reverse complement strand
TCCACTGATCCGTATTCCGTATCTTTCACTCTCATTGTGGGTTACGTCGATTGCTCTCGATTCGAGAATCGGCGCAAGTGGCGACACAAAATCGACCGTCCACGACACAAAATCGACCGACCACGACATTCTCACGACACTTCGCGACATTCTCACGACACTTGGAGACACTTCTGCGCACGATGCAAATTCCGACTTACGTCGGATCGTGTTGGATTTTTTGACTGCCCGCATTCGTATGGGTGCGCATTTTGCCGAACGGCAAACTTCTTCCAACGGCGACGAGATCCGTCCTGCGTCGTGGACAATTTGCAGTTTCAATTGTTATTTGTGCATTTTATTTGTGTCATCTCCCCACTATGATGGCTGGATTAGTGGGCTGACACCCACCGCTCGCCACGAGTAGGAGAGTCGAACGTGTTGCAGCAGAATCGGCGGGGGTTTCTTCAGGCGACGGCGTCGGGGCTGATCGCGCAGTCGGCACTCGCGGAATCGCCCGCGAAGCGGGTTACGGAATTGTCGCTGTCGCCGTTTCACTTCGACGTGACGCCGCCGATGGGGCATTCGCTTTGCGGCGGCTGGATCAAACCGGTCGAAGCGGTCGACGATACGCTCGAAGCGATCGGCTTCGTTTTGCACGGTGTCGGTCAGCCGATTGTGATCTGCGCCGTCGATTGGACGGGGTTGCTCAACGAAGCACACGTCAGTTGGCGGACGGCACTCGCGGAGGCAGCGGGCACCACACCGGACCGCGTGGCGGTGCAGTGCGTCCACCAGCACAACGCGCCGTTTGCGTGCCTCGATGCCGAGCGAATCGTATTGCATCAGGGCGATCTTCCGCACATCGTCGAACTCGATTTTTTCCGCACCTGTCTGGAACGAGGCCGCAGAGCCGTCGCGAACGGGCTGAAGAAAACGCGCCGGGTTACGCACATCGGTAGCGGCCGAGCCATCGTCGACAAAGTCGCGTCGAATCGGCGCGTGTCGCGTTCGCCCGATGGCAAAGTATTGGCGATGCGCGGGAGTGCGAGCCGCGATGCGAAGCTGATCGCGTTACCCGAAGGACTGATCGACCCATACCTGCGAACCATCGCGTTTTACGACAAAGACACCAAGCTCGCGGCATGCCATTACTACGCCACGCACCCGATGAGCTACTATGGCGATGGCCGCGTCACGAGCGATTTTACCGGCTTGGCACGCAAACAACGGCAACTCGAGGAGCCAGGTTGCACGCACATTTACTTCACCGGGTGTGCGGGGAATATCTCGGCGGGGAAGTACAACGACGGCTCGAAGGAAGTGCGGCCGATCCTGACGCAGCGCATCCACGCGGGCATGATCGCCGCCGAGAAAGCCATCGTCCGCGATGCCATTGGCGATGCGAAATGGCTCACATCGGAGATGTTACCGCCGCCGCGACCGGGTATCACCGCCGAGCAAATCGAACGGACGATCGCCAACAAAATTAACACTGCCGCAAACCGCAACCGTCCCTCGTACCAACTCGCCTGGATGCGACGACACGCGGCGAAGCAACCGCCCATCGTGCTGAGTGCATTGCACATCAACGACGTGTCGATGTTGCACCTCCCCGCCGAGTCGTTCGTCGAATATCAGCTTCGAGCGCAGGAATTGCAACCGAAGCGATTCGTCGCAACCGCCGCCTACGGCGACGGCGGCCCGTGGTACATCCCCACGAAGGAAGAGTACCCGAACGGCGGCTACGAAGTCAGCGTCGCATTCTGCGATCCGGAGATCGACGCGACGATGACAGCCGGTATGAAAACCATTCTGAACGCGGGATGATTCGGCATGACTGATGGCTTCCGGGGTTTCCCTCGCTATACTTCACACGGTTGGAAATGACACGTCACCGGACTAACAAACCATTCTTGTTAGCTAGCGAGGGATTACTGTCATTTCTTCGATATCGTGCATTCTCGCGGGTTCCCCTCGCTTGCGCGTCGGGCTAACAAAAACGTATCGAATCACCCCACTTGAAGTATAGCTGGCCTCTGTAAGGCTGGAGCAGAGGGAGCCTCAGGTGATGTGAAGTTGCGCTTTCCTCGAAATTTTCGCAATATTGTTGTTCCGGTTTCTGTTCCGGCATCGCAAGCCATTTCCATTGGCAATCGATCAAACGAGTCGAGATTTGTCTTTCTCGAATCGGGAATTAGCCGCGACGCGGAGTCTTCGTAGCGGAGCGCGTGCGCTTCACCCCGGTACGGGATTGTCAGAATATGCGTGAAGTCTACTCGCTCCGCTACGCAAAGCCTGCGCGTCGCGGCTAATTGAACCCGTACCGAAGAAACCGCGAGAGTCATCACGCGAATTCGGCGATGAAGCTTGCGGAGGCTTCGATCATCAGGTCGCGCGTGAGATGCACGTGTTGGCGGCGGTAGCGGCAGATCGACTGCACGGTCTCTAACAAGTCGCGGCAGTCGCTGGCGCGGGGCGAGCGACCGCGATTGTAGTAGCGTTCGTAGACGTAATCGACCGCCGTCGCATCGAAGTTCATCCCGAGTTTCTTGCAGACGTTCGAGAAAATCTTGTCGTACACTTCGCGCGTCGGTGCGAGGATCGCGACCTTGTGGCGAATCCGCCGCAGGAACGCATCGTCGACCAGTTCCTTCGGGTCCAAGTTCGTGCTGAAGATAATCAACTGCTCGAACGGCACCTGAAACTTCTTACCGCTCGACACGGTGAGGAAGTCGTGGCGGTCTTCGAGCGGCAAAATCCAGCGGTTGAGCAATTCTTTCGGGCTGCACAACTGGCGACCGAAGTCGTCGATGAGGAAGACGCCGCCGTTCGCTTTGAAGTGAATCGGGGCTTGATAGAAGTTGGCCTCGGCGTTGTAGCGCAAATCGAGCATCGGCAGATCGAGTTCGCCGCCGGTCACGATCACAGGCCGACGGATTCGCACCCAACGTAAGTCGGTCGCACCCGTGTTCAGCAATCGCCGAACGACCGCATCGGCTTCGTCGCCGAACTCGGTCGGCGTGTCGTCGGTCGTGTGCAACGATGGGTCGTAAACGGTGACGATGTTGCCATCGGCGATGAACGCATGCGGCACGTAGATCGAGCCACCCGCGGTGTTCATGAACTCGCCGATGGCACGCGCCATCGCGGTTTTGCCGTTACCGGGCGGGCCGTAAATGAACACCGAACGCCCGCTGATGATCGCCGGGCCGATCGCGTTGAACATGTCCTCTTTGAGCACCAAGTGCCCGAACGGCAGACGCAGCGCTTCGGGGTAACATTGCAACCCCGTCACCGACTGGCGGTAGCATTGTTCGACGTAATCTTCGAGCGGTACAGGGGCTGGCCCGATGTACGCACATTGTTCCATCGCATCGACCGCGCGCTTGCGGCCGAACTCGGTGAGGCTGAAGCGGTAGCTGACTTCGCCGACGAGGTCGCCGCCGTCGATCTGAATGCACTTTTCGTCTTTGAGATACCGCAACGGCTGCTGAATGATCTTGAACGGCAGGCAGAGAAACTGGCCGAGGTCGCGGCCGACCATCGGGCCGCGCGCGTAAATCGTCCGCAGGATCATTTCGGAAAGGAACGATGCCGAGAGGCCGGATTCCTTCATCGTTTCCGGTGCGGTCGGCGCTTCGGGCGATGGGTTCGCATCCCATTCGGCAGCAATCGGTCGCGTCGTATTCGCCATCATTACTTCCTCCACTTGGCCCGCGTGATGATGAACATCGAAACGAGGCCGGTGCCGATAACGATCATGGTGATCGCACTTTGGCTCTTGAACGCGCCGCCCCAATATTCTTGGAAGCCGATCCAATGTCGTTCCATGGCCGACCGCGCGAACAGCGGTTCCGCCGCGCTCGCATCGACCGCCAAAACCGCAATCGCCAGAAGCGCGAACGCGAACCGTCGGAGTGTGGATGTCGTCATCGAGGTTGCTCCACTTCACATTTTTCCAGAACCAGAAACCCATTCAAAAAACGAAAGCCGGGTGGAACGGCGAACGTTCGTTCGCGGTTCCACCCGGCCGGTTGCAGTGTCTTCGGATCGGTTATCGACCGCCGCCACCGCCGCCGGAACTTTGTCCGCCACCTTGGCCCCCACCGCTTTGCTGACCACCGCCACCGCCGCCTGCGGAACCCGAGATGCCCGATTTATACTGGCCGACTAGGCTGCGAATCGAGTTCGCCGGATACTGAGCACCGAAGCCCGGATCGGCGGCGTCGATGATCTGTGCCTCGAAGGCCATCGGGTGACCGGCCGTTTGCGCGGTCAGATATTTCAGCACCGAACTCGCACGACGCTGATCGATATCGCGACGCGAGTCGGCGAATTTCTCGGGCGCGGCACCGTCGTAGCCGATGTCGCGCGACGCTTGCACGTAGACCTTCGCGTCGGGCGACGGACGGCGACGGACGAGGTAATCGAGCTTCTCCAGACCGGCTGGGGTCAGTTTGTCCGAACCCACTTCGAAGTGGTAGTTCCAGACGGTTTGATCGAGGATCGCACCGTTCGAGGCTTGCGCCTGGAAGGGGGCGAGCGTTTCGGCCCGTGCCACGGAGCTATAACGTTCTGGCCAACTGGGGTCGACCAGATTGCGGTATCGCTCGCCGGCCGAGCCGCTGCAACCGATGGCTCCGAACCCGCTGGCGGCCACGGCCACTGCCGACGCCAACCGAATGAATCCCTTCATCGCATTCCTCCTTGAACACCATCGAGCGTCCTGCTCGCGGTCGGGGGTTACCCCCCTGGGGTTTTGGAAAGCAGGTTGCGGTAAATCTGGATGGCCGCCGGGCCGACCAGTACCACGAACACTGCGGGGAAGATCAGCAGCACGAGCGGGAAGATCAACTTCACCGCGGTCTTGGCTGCCTTCTCTTCGGCTATTTGACGTCGCTTCGTTCGCATCGAATCCGATTGAACTCGCAACGCCTGGGCAATACTCGAACCGAACCGATCCGCTTGAATCAAAATCGCCGCCAAACTCCGGACGTCGTCGACGCCCGTTCGCACGCCGAGGTCGTGCAGCACTTCGCGCCGCGGGCGACCCATCTGAAGTTGCAAGTTCGCCAACGACAGTTCTTCCGTAATCACCTTCGCGTGATTCTTCATTTCGTCGGTCACTTTTCGCATCGCCGCATCGAGGCCCAACCCGGACTCCACGCAGACGACGAGCAAGTCGAGCGCGTCGGGGAGCGTCAGGAAAATTTCCATCTGCCGCGAGCTACGCAAGAGCGCGAGTACGACCTGCGGTGCGTAGAATCCAATCGCCCCGAAGGCGACGATCCAGTAACCGGCACTCCGCGTGAAGCCCATCGCCGTGGTGAAAAACAGCGCGGCCGGTACCAGGAATACGAGCAGGCTCGCGATGCGGAGGCCCTGGTAGATGGCCGCCGCATTCTCGCTGCGGAACCCCGCGTTGGCGAGTTTCACGCGGAGCGCGTTCTTTTCGAGGTCCGATTGCGGATCGACCGTTTGGCCGAACTTCGACAACTTTTCCTTTATCGTCTTAAATCGGTTCTGGGACTCCTTTTCATTGAGCTCCAATTCCGCTAATGATTTCGGTCGGCCGATTCGTTCGAGCCGCTCTTCGGCCTGGCTGTTCCGCTTCGAGATCGCGGACATCAGCAGGAACGTCCCCGCCACGATCGCGACGAACACGACGATCGGCATCAGGTCTTCGGCCGTCATAAACCCAAGCAGTTCCACGGTGTCTCTCCCTCGGTGTCAGCGATATTCAGCTTCTTATTCTTCGGTAGCCGCTGGGCTTCTGATGTAGCTGGCCTCTATGAGGCCGGTGTAGCTGGCCTCTATGAGGCCGGTGTAGCTGGCCTCTATGAGGCCGGTGTAGCTGGCCTCCGGGGTCACAGACCCCAGCTACAATTCAGAGAAAGTAGCTGGCCTCCGGGGTCACTACAATTCAGAGAAAGCCACTACACTTTGATGTCGACGATTTTCTTGATCACGTACGATCCGACTAGCAAGGCGACCAGCGCGCCGATCGACATCTTGATGCCGATCGAGTCGGTCCAGAGCAGCTTGATGTAGTCGGGCTTCATGAAGAGCATCAGGAAGAACAGGCCGATCGGCAGCGAGATCAGCACCACGCCGGAGAGCCGACCTTCTGCCGATAGTGCTTTCACTTGGCCGAGAATCTTGAAGCGTTCGCGGATCACGTAGCCGATGCGGTCGAGAATTTCGGCCAAGTCACCGCCGGTTTGTCGCTGAATCGAAACGCTGGTGACGAAGAACTTCAGGTCCAAGTTCGGCACCCGTTCGGCCATGTTCATGAGCGCGTCTTCGATCGGGATACCGAGGTTCTGCTCTTCGTAGACCCGTGCGAATTCCTTCGAGATCGGCTTCGGCATTTCCTCGGCGACTACGTGCAAGCCGGAGGCGAGCGAGTGACCGGCACGGAGGGCACGGGCGATCAGTTCCATCGCGTCGGGCAGTTGCCCTGCGAAGGCGTTCAATCGACTTTTCCGCTTCCACATCAGCCACAGGAACGGCAGCGAGAAGCCCATGACGAACAGCACCGGCGCGATGTACGGGCTGACCATGAACCCCAAGACCACCGCGCTGAAGCCGCCGACCGCGAGGGCGGAGCCTAGGATTGCGCCGGGTTTGTAGTTCGCGTCGGCCTGCTCCAACATCTTCGTCATGTTGAAAAATTCGGGCGTCAATTTGTCAAAGACCGTTTTGCGATCGACCTGGTTGAGCGCCTGCTTCAACAGCATGTCGGCCGAGGAATCTTTGCGATTCCCGCGTCCGACCAATTGGTCGAGTCGGTCGTTGGCGCGGTCGTCGCCGCGCCCCACGAATGCCGCCATCAGGGCCAGTGCCGCACCGACGACCAGTGCGCCGACCAACAGAGAAATTATCATCGGACTCATGGGAGGACACCTAGAGCGTAAGACCGCCCGTCGGCTCGGCACGCAACACCGTGGCTGCGTTCGCCGTTCTCCATCCGTGTGTGGGCGGGCCGTTCGGCGACCGCCAACCATCCGCGCAGCGAATCCATTGCTGCGACAAAACCGAATTTAGTCGCGCATCAGAACGCGCTCGGCGAACATGTTCGCCGGGAGCTTCACGCCCTTTTGCTCGAGCCGCTGCACGAACGACGGGCGAACCCCCGTCGCTTCGAACTGGCCGTACGCACGACCGTTCTGGTCGACGCCCAGTTGCTTGTAGCGGAAAATTTCTTGCATGATGATGACGTCTTGTTCCATGTTGTTCACTTCCGTGATGCTCGTGATCTTTCGCGGGCCGCCTTGCAGACGGTTGGCCTGAATGATCAAGTCCACGGCGGCGGAGATCTGCTGTCGCATCGCCTTGATCGGCAATTCGATCCCGCCCATCATAATCATCGTCTCGAGGCGGCTGAGTGCCTCGCGCGGCGTGTTCGCGTGCAACGTCGTCATCGACCCCGCGTGACCGGTGTTCATCGCCTGGAGCATGTCGAGCGTTTCGCCCCCTCGACACTCGCCGATGATGATCCGCTCGGGCCGCATCCGCAGGGCGTTCCGCACGCAATCGCGGGTGGTGACGGCCCCCTTGCCTTCGATGTTCGGCGGTCGCGTTTCCAACCGCACGATGTGCTCTTGTTGGAGCTGCAACTCGGCCGCATCTTCGATCGTAATCACGCGCTCGTCGCTCGGAATGAAGCTCGACAGCGTGTTCAACAGCGTCGTCTTTCCGCAACCGGTACCGCCGCTGACGACGATGTTGAGGCGGGCTTTAATGCACGCCTCGAGCAACATCGCCATCTCCGGCGTGAACGCTTTGTAGTTCAGCAGGTCTTCGAGTTTCAGCGGGTTGGCCCCGAAGCGGCGAATGCTCAGGCTGGCCCCATCGAGCGAGATCGGCGGGATCACCGCGTTCACCCGCGAGCCATCGGGCAAGCGGGCGTCGACCATCGGGTTCGTTTCGTCGACGCGCCGTCCGACCTTCGACACGATGCGGTCGATGATCTGGAGCAGGTGGTCGTTATCGCGAAACTGGACGTCGGTCTTTTCGAGTTTGCCGCGCCGCTCGACGTACACCTTCTTCGGGCCGTTCACCAAAATATCGCTGACGGTCGGGTCTTTGAGGAGCACTTCGAGCGCCCCGAACCCGAGCGTTTCGTCGAGGACTTCTTCGATCAGCTTTTCGCGTTCGATCCGGTTGAGCAGCGGGTTTTCGGTATCGCACAAGTGCTCGATGACTCGGCGAATGTCTTTCCGCATCGCGTCGCTGGACAGATCCTTCACCCGCGAGAAGTCGAGTCGTTCGACGAGTTTCGAGTGAATCTGCCGCTTGAGTTCTTCGAGATTCTTGCCGCCGCTACCGGGGCTGGTGCCGCCGAAGCTCGGGCTGGAGAGCCGCGACAGGCCCGCGAGGCCACCCGTGCCCTGATTGCTCAGGCTGTTGAGTTTCGAGATACCTTGCTGTAACCGCGACATAGCTTATATCCTTGGTGTCAATCTCGATCATCGCTTGCCAAACAAACTCCACGGCGACTTCTTCACATCGGTGCCGACGGCCATCGGCTTGCCGCTCAGCGACTGTGCCAGCCCGTAAATACTCTGCTGTGCCCGGCACTTCGGGTTCGCTTTCACCAGCGGCTGCCCGGCCACTCGTGCGGCCATCACGGCTTTCGAGTCGTTCGGGATCTGCCAGTAGAACGCCTTGCCGATGACTTCTTCCGCCTTCTTGAGGCTGATGCCTTCTTCGATCGCTTCCGAACCGACGCGGTTGACCACGACCTTGACGCGCTCGCCGAGGTTTTCCTGCGTGTTGTTCAACAGGTGCATCAACCGCACCACGTTCCGCAGGCTGCTGAGTTCGAGTTGCGCGACGAGCAAAATCGTATCCGCGAGCCGCAAGCCCATGAGGTCCGTCGGCAAGAGCGACTTGCTGAGGTCCAATATCAGGTGCGTGTAGCTGATCTTGAGCAGGTTCACGATGCGCTCGACGTGCGACTCGTGAATCACCGCCATGTCTTGAATTTCGAGCGGGTGACGCAAGATCGACAGTCCCGTCGGCACGTGCTTCACGAGTGCGCGCTTCAGGAAGTTCATGTCGAGGCGTTCGATGTTTCGCGCGAGATCGGCGATCGAGATGTTGTCCATCCCGTCGATTTCGATCGCGATGTCGGCATCGCCCATGGCGAGGTCGAGGTCGATGAGGGCGACTTTGTTTTCGGGGTCGGACGCGAGCGTGGCGGCCAGGTTCACGGCGATGCTGGTGGTGCCGACACCGCCGCGCGAGCCGAGAATCGCGATGACCGACGATTGCGTGACCTGCCGTGCGAACCCGCCCGATCCTTGCGACATCGATCCGGAGTCGCCGTTGTTGCTGGCCGTTTCGCCGACGGATCGCTGGAGGGCGGATAGCAAATCTTCGAGCACGACGGGATCGGTCAGGAAGTATTTCGCCCCGCGTTGCAGCGACAGTAAGAGGGCTTGGTGGTCTTTGCTGATCGTCAGGATCTGGAGTTTCGGATACTTGACCGAAATCTCGCCGATCATCTGGAGGGCGCGTTGTTTGTCCGAATCGAGGTGGACGATCGCGAGGTCGGGCATCGACTCTTTCGACGCATGGATCACGTCGAAGAAGTATTCGTATCGGGCACATTCGGCTTCGAGCCAAACGAAGTCTACGCTGAGGAGGAAGCCCCGGAGGGATTCCCGCGTCGCTTCGTTCGGGTCTACGATGGCTATTCGTTGCATGACGGTTACCGCGTTACTCGGAGGTCGCTGTCCAATCATTCGCACCCGGTGGGTGCGACAACCGCCGATCCCCGCTTTCGCAAAGGGATCGGCTTTCCGTTTCCATTCGACTCGCTTAGCGGCTACTCGGAATCGCTATCGGCACGACGGGGGCCAGTGGGGCACCGATCGGGTCGGCTAACGGTATCGGCAGCGGTTCGGGCAAGGCGGTCTCGACCTGGCGGCCGGTCGGAATCTCCGTCCCGTAGTTCGTCATCGCGGTCGGCACGATGCTCGTCGTCGGCATCGGTCGGATCACCGAAGGCAGTGCGGAGGGGAATGCCGTCGCCCCGCCGTTACCCGTCAGAACCCCCGTCGCCGAGCAACCTGCGGCCCCGTTGCCGTTCGACCCGTTGCACACGTTGCCCTTGCATGGATAGGTGCCGTAAGTCGGGTCGCACTTGTAGGCGGCGTTGTAGCATCGGCCGTTCCACACCTGGCGTTGGCCGCGTGGTGCCTCGATCAGGCCTTCAAGGTATAGCTCGTAATCGTCCGAGCTGCGGGTCTCGCGGCCAGGAACCCGTTTGGGTACCTGGTTGCAGTCGAGCGGATCGACTAACCGCGGCGTCACCATCACGATCAGTTCGCGTTCCCGCTCGTCGTACCGAACGTTGCTGAACGCGGTCCCGATGAAGGGCAGGTCGCCGATGAACGGCACTTTGTTATTGACCGCCTGCGTCGTCGTTTCGAGCAAGCCACCGATCGCAAAGGTCTGACCGCTTTCGAGCATCACCGAAGCCCGCGTCGTCTGTTCGGTGAAGCCGGGCGAGAAGCCTGCCGTCGTCTGGATACCGGCCCCGTCGTTGCGTGCCCGGATCGTCGGGTTCACTTCGAGGTAAATCTTGCCGTTCCCGTATACGATCGGGAGAACTTCCATCTGCGTGCCGACCGGTTCGAGCGTCACGCTGATGCTGCCGAGGCCCCCGCCGGTCGCACTCAAGACGGCCTGTTGGCCACCGGAGCGGATGAACGCGGGTCGGCCCGATTGCGTCGTCACTTTCGGTTCCGAAAGGAACTTCGCGAGGCCTTCGGTTCGCAAGGCCCGCAAGGCCACGAACAACTGCGAAGGCACGAGGCCGAACGACAAGTTCGCGGTCGGCGAGATCAGCGTCGAACCGCCACCCGTGCTAATCAGACCACTCAAGAGACTTCCAAAGTTTCCCGATTTCCCACCGATTAAGAAGTCGGCACCGCGTTCGCGGAGTTCGGTCCGGTCCACCTGGGCGATGACCACTTCGATCATCACGTGCTGAACGCCACCGACCTGGATCGCGTTGATAATGTTCGCGTTCCCGCCGGTCGCGGCACCTGCCCCGGCTGCACCAGGCCCCGTCGTTCCGGGCGTCCCGACCGCACCGCCGGCGATGCGTTCGATGATCGCGGCATCTTCCGGTTTATTCACGTAACCGGTGAGGATGACCGCCGTCCCGACGCCGGGGAGGACTTCCACACTCGCCGTAGGGACGGCTCGCTGGATCACTCGCTTGAGGAGGTCGTAATCGGGCTGCACGACCACTTCGAATTCGGCCTTCGCACCGTTATCGAGCGTGAACGTCAGCTTCGTGACGCCGGGGTTCAAGCCGACGAGCAACACGCCGTTCGGGTTCGTCTGGCTCGGCCGGGTTTGCAGAACCTGCTCGTTCCCGGTGAGCGTATCTTTGATCGTTCGTTCGCCGGGAATCTTGGGAACGAACTCGACGATTCCACCGAGTGGAACGAGGAGTTCGCCGGTTTTCCCGACGCGGACATTCGAGGGCTTCGCCGTGGGGGCCGCGGCTGCCGGTTGGGCTTTCGCTGTCGGTATTCCTTGGAATCCCACAACGGCGGCCAAACTGCCGATTAGTAATCGGCGGGCCAATTGAAAATGGTGCATCCCTTCACCTCTCCTCGCCAAGTTCAGCGGGTATCAACCCCGCCCATGTTCTGGGTCGATTTCAAATCATCCGGCCAGTCCGTCCCGGCCGAACCGGCGCGGGCGATGTTCCCAGCGGTCGGGAACATGTCTCGGGTAGCGGGGCGCGAGTCCGTGCGCCCCAGCAAGTTTGTTTCGTGTCACCCGCAACATCACTCTCAGGTGATGCGGGGTTCTGGCGTACCGTTCGGCATCGGTGCTGGCGGTACCGGATCGACGGGTGCGGCGGGCGCTTGCACGCCATTCACCGATCCGTCGGGCAGCACTTCGCCTAGCAACTTCCATTCGCCGTCGCGTTGCTTCTCGTAGCGATAGACCTTCGCGCCGGTTGGGCCAACGAACGAACGATCCACCGTCGGCTTCTTCTTTTCGGGAACCGGTGCCGGCTTCTTTTCGACTTCCGGCTTCGATTCGGGCTTCGGCGTCGAGCCATCGTCCGTCGATTCGGCTTTCGGCTTCTTCGCCCCGACGAACGACTTCGGCACGAACTGATCGCGGTACGCCGTTTTCAGCAGGAACTGGCCGATGTACGGCTTCATGTCTGCCAGCGCACCGTCGGGCACGACCAGGTGTTCTTGCGTCTTGAACTTACTTTCCAACACTTCTTGAGTCAGTTCCGTGCCTGCGGGCAAGTCGTCGATCGGCACCGGAATCTTCGTCGACTGTGGGGCCGTCGGAGCCGCGGGTGCTGCCTTCACTTCGAGCACCGCGTCGAGTTCGTCGTTGAGCGACTTATTGATCCACTTGATGACTTCTTTCACGTCCCAGTTTGCGGGCTTCATGCTCGGGCCGGTCACTTCGCTTCGCAGGATGAAGCTCAATTGCACGCCGGCGGTCTCGGCCATCCGGATCAATCGCGCTTCGTCGGTCAGTGCGGCGAGCGTCACGACCTGGATCGTTCGGCTGCCGTTCGGCTTGCCCGATTCGGGCACGGTTTCGAGATCGACCGCCATCACTAGCATGTCCGGGATCAGCACGTTGCCGTGGACTTTACCGGCGTGCGAGGTCAGCGTGCCGAGCAAGTCGATGCGGCTCGTCGGCTTGACGAACTGCGTGAACTTGTCGATCGGGAGCTTGATCCCCACCATGCTGTAGCCGGGAGGAGCTTGCATCAGCTCGAACTTCCCGGTGTCGGTCGTGGTGAGAACGTCGTCGGCCCGCAGCGAGCGGACGAGGGTCTTCTCGTCGAGTTCGGCTTCTTCCATCACCGCGTTCTGCGGGACGTCCGCGACGTTGACTTTCTTCCGCTTCAGCTGATCCTTGATCGAATCTTTCGTGAACTTCGTGCCGGGCGTCAGCTCTTTGGCCGCCACGATGATTTCTGCCATCTGCGCGTCGGGTTTTTGCCGACCACTCACTTGCGAAGTCAGGAAGGCGGCGATGAGACCGCATCCGACTGCAACGACCATGAGGATTAAATTCTTCTGCTTCATAAACCGCCCCTCGAATCAGGTTGTGAAACTCTTGAGCTGCTGGATGCCGCTTTCAAGCGGCCGAACGACCTCACGAGGGGAGGAGGAAGTTCCACAGTCAGCCGCCAGCAAGAAGGTCACCTTCGTGCTGGCTGTTGTGTATGTACGATCCGAAACCCGCTAAGACTGACAGATGCCGGCGGACGGTAAACGCCTGCCCTGTCAGTTTCGCCATCATCAAGATGGCACCATCCGCGAATCATTCGCGGCCGACCCCTCGGTACGGTTCCGGTTCGAGTTGAACAAACCTAGAGCGCATCTGAAGGATCGCAAGCACAGAGCCATCTGAATCGTCATTTCCCGGCTGATCGGGTTACTTTCTCGTAGCGTTTTGTTTCCCACACCCCTTCATTCGACCAGTCTGGGTAGCTTCCTTCAGTATTTCCGCAATTGCGGATAATGCGGACTTTGCCAGACTTGTGCGATCTACCAAACGCGCCGGGGCGGCCGGTCGAAGCAATATCGACTGGCCGCCCCGGATGTTTTCGCAAATTATTCGCTCGAATTGCTGGATTACACCGCATAGATGAGCCGGAACCACAAGTAGCCGAGGAACCCCACGCACAGTGGCACGCCGTACGGCAGGCGTACCCATTCCTTGCGGCGCGAGTTCGCGCGGGCGGCGGCTTTCTCGGGGCCGTGCGTCACCAGCGTTTGCAGGTCGGTCAGGATTTCACGGAAGTTTCGCCCGTTATTTTGAAACTGACGGCGACACACCATGATAACCAACCCGAACACGCCGCCGATCATTACGCCCAGAGCGAACGACCACCAGATCATTGCCGCGCCGCTCATCCCGAACGCGCTGCCATCGCCGAAGAACGCACCCATCCAAGCCCCGAAGCCCATCGTCATTTTCACGTCGCCTTCGCCCATGCCGCCGATTGCCAGCGCGGGGAACAGCACGACGAACCCGATGAGCGTACCGAGGAGCGCCTGACCGATGCCGCCCTGGCCCGCATCGACCGGCACGCCGAACGTGTGAAGTAAGCCGAGGTACCAACCGGCCACCACCAGAGACAGCGTCAGCCAGTTCGGCACTTTGAACGCATAACCGTCGATGACTGCCGCCAGCACCATGCCGACACAGATGACGACGATCGAACCGTAATTCGCCGATTCCGCCGTAACAGTGGTACATGCGCCCCAGATCAGGTGGCCAATGTACGCCGCCACCGTCCAGAGAATCGCCGTCAGCGGTACCTTCGCGAGCATCATCAGAAGCTCGCGGTCGAAGCCAATGTCGTCGGTCGCCGGAGTCGCAGGTAACGTCGAAACGGCGGGGGCCGTTTGCAAATCGGTGGCCATGAATGGTCCTTCCTCATGTTGGACGGTCGAAAAACGCAGACGATGATTGAGCCTAGAACACGAAAAAATTTCGTGCGTTCGGAATTCGCCTACAAACGAAGAAACCCCCCGCGAATGCAGGGGGCTTCCTCGTTTTCGTCGATCGTGCTCAGCTTGCGGCTGGGGCCTTGATGTTGCTGTTGACGTAGCTGAACGTCGCGCTTGCGGACGAACCCAACGCCGTGATGGCTGCAATGCAGACCACGATGATGAGGGCCAACATCACAGCGTACTCGACTGCGGTTGGGCCATCTTCTTTTTTCAGAAACGTAACGAAC
>JAYVQG010000379.1:0-3753 GCA_043757025.1 Limnoglobus sp. | reverse complement strand
GGGCAAGACTTTCCAGCCATCTCACGACGACAAAAATGAAAATCCCGACCACTGTGTAACACCTCTCCCACTTCCTTGCATACCGCGACCTGCACCCCGTGACGAGGCCAACTCGCTTTCCGCGCAGCGGCGCGAAGTCTTGTCGTCGTAAAACATCGAGACCGGTCATGGTAAAATCCCCTTTTCGCCGCATCGACAATCCAGACGCCGTAGGTCGCGGCCGAAGAGGCTTTGCGATGAGGCCCGACAGAGTATCCGCGACAACACCTTTATGGGTTTTTATGTCCCGCGCGTTCGCACTGTCGGGCCTCCCAAAGCATCCGGCCCGACCTACAAAACCAGTCGGTTCTCGGCCTCAATCGGGTAGTGGATGTACCCAGCCACTCGGTTGGAGTTCGCGGCGGGTGGTGCCTTCTACGATGATGTAGCCGGTGGGCGTACACTCGCCGATCTGGTAGCAATGGCTTGGGATACGGGCGATTCGATCGGGTGGCACTGCGAAAATCAGCTCGAAATCTTCGCCGTCGGTCAGCGCGTGTTCCAGTGGCGATTGCCCGCTGATACGGCTACGCAGAATCGCGTCGGGGTGGATCGGGATCGCGTCGGCGTAGAGCGTGGCCCCGCAATGGCTTTCTTCTAGGATGTGGTGCAAGTCGGCGCTCAGGCCATCGCTGATGTCGATCATCGCGTGCAAATCGACCGCTTGGTGTAGCGCGAGCGCCTCGACGATTCGTGGGGTGAAATCGAGGTGCCGCCCGAGAAGGCTGCCACCGAGCGGGCCGGTTACGAACAGCAAATCGCCGGGTTTTGCCCCGTTACGACGCACCGGGCCGCGCTCGGTCGCTTCGCCGAACAGCGTCACCGAGATAACGAGTTTGCCATCCCAACTGTTCGTATCGCCACCGACGATGGGTACCTGAAAGCGGTCGGCCATCTCGCGCATCCCGAGGTACAGTTCCTCGGCCAGTCCCCTCGCATTCGCAATTTGAGGCAATGCCACACTCACGACGGCGGCGATTGGTACACCGGCCATTGCGGCAATGTCGCTGAGGTTGACCGCCATCGCTTTGCAGCCGATTCGCCTCGGCTCGACTTCCGCGAGAAGAAAATCGGTACCGTCCATGAGCATGTCGGTCGTCACGAGCAAAGGCCGCGAACCGGGTGCCAGTGCCGCACAGTCGTCGCCGGGGCCGATGAGTACGCGCGGGTGCGAGGGAGTGCGTTTGCGGAGCCAGTCGATATAAGCGAACTCGCCAGACATATTCACTTCCGAGCCGAATGTAGAGCACGCGGCTCGCGTGCTGAAAAATTACGATGTCGTCTGAAAAGTGTGTCTTTCGGTGAAAATGCGTCGGAAAAGTTGACGCAAACTACCGATTTTTCTGCCGTGCGGATGATTTTATCGGCAAAGGTCGGAACCGTGAACTACGGTTGAGGATGCCAAGCTGGCCCGGAACCCCTCGCACGAACGCGACGCAAGGAACCCTACGCATGTCTCTCCCAGTTACTGAAATTACCTCCTACGTCAAACCGGCGATCGCCATTCTCCGTACCTATGGCGAACCGCGTTTCTACGCCGATGGCGACATCGCCGCCATCGCGTTCGCCGCCGATGGCACGCTGTTTTCCATCGACGAAACGGGCTATCTGCGGCACTGGACCGCCGAAGGTTCACTGTTGTCGCGAGTCGAACTCAGCGACCTCGAAACGCTGTGGTGTTTCGCTCCCGGCGCGAAACAACTCGCGAGCGGCAACGACGATCTCTTATTCTGGGATACGGCCACGGGCCAACTCCGCCATCGGATCGAGCAATCGTCGTGGCTGACCGCCATCGCGTATTCGCCCGACTGTGCCACCGTCGCCACGGGGCACGACGACGGCAAAATCCGCCTCTGGAATACCAGCACATACCAGTGTACTGGCGAAATTGCCGCACACAAAATGCCACTCTCGACGATCGCGTTTTCGCCCGATGGCAAGCAGATTGCCACCGCCGGCGAAGACCGCGTAGTTCGCGTGTGGGATGCCGTTTCGCACGACCGCCTCGCCGAACTGCGCAGCCATACCGACCGCATTCCGTCGCTGTCGTGGTCGGCGGATGGCACGCTGCTCGCCTCCGCCGGTTGGGACACCTCCGCCCGCGTCTGGGATCCGAAACAGGCGGACCCGTTGATGCTGCTCAACAGCCATTCGGATCAGGTGCTAACGCTCGCGTTCGCCCCACGCGGTTCGCTGTTGGCGACGGTCGATTCGGATCACGATATTCACTTGTGGTCGAACCCGAAGACGGCGAAAATCGCGCATGTGCTTCGCGGCCACGTCGATGAAATCCATAGCTTGTCGTTCAATGCCGACGGTTCGCGTTTGGCCTCGGCGGGTGCGGATCGCGTCATCCATATTTGGGACACGGCCACGGGACGATTGGTTGCGGGGCCGAACCCGACGGGCAAGCACGGCATCGCGCTGATTACTGGGCCGAACGACACGCTGCAACTCATCAGCACGGGTCGCGCGACGGCGATGGCGTGGGATGCGGCGAGCGGTGCGGAGATCGCGCTGAACGATGTCGCAACCGCGTCGTGCCTTGCCACGAGCCGCGATGGCCGATGGCTGGCGATCGGCGGGACCGACCACTTTACCCGCCTCCACGACCGAACGAATCCGGGGAAAATCAAGCGACTGGAAGCGACGAAGCCGCCGATCGGCGCGCTGTCGTTCAACGCCGATGGCACGCAACTGGCGCAATCCAGCCCTGCCGATGGCCTCGTCTGGCTGTGGGACACGGCCACCGGCGAGCCGAATATCATCCTGATCGAAGCTGCCGACGGTTGCACGCTGGAGAGCATCGACTTCCACCCCGATGGCCAACGAGTCGCCGTCGGCGGGATCGATTATCTCTCGACGGGCGAACGCACCGGTGCGGTTTGCGTGTGGGATGTGCCATCGAAAACCAAGCAACTCGTGTTCGATACGGGCGTGTACATTCTGGCGACCGACCCGACGGGGCGCTACCTGGCCGGTGCGGGGATCAACGATGCAGTGTACGTTTGGGATCTCGAATCGAAGGTCGAAGGCGAAGAGGAAATCTTCGAGTTAGCCGGGCACACCGAACGCATTCAGGCACTCGCGTTCAGCCCCGACGGCAGCTACCTGATCTCCGGCGGCGACGATATGACGATCCGCATCTGGGACATCCTCAGCGGTCGGTTGCTGACGGCCCGCGAGTTCGACACGGCGATTCAATCGCTCGCGTTCAGCCCGTGCGGCAAGTGGCTCTTCACCGGCAACGGCAACACGACCTGCTACCAAATCGAGTTCGCGAAGCTGGTCGACGATTAGAATTGCCGAATCGCCCCAGTGAGATGCAAAAATGGCACGGTTCAAGCCTGTTGAACCGTGCCAAGAAATTTCCTATATTATTGCTTACCTACAGCAGGCTTCGCGTCACTCGCTTTTTTCGTAGCGACCGCTTCCTCAGCACGTTTTCTCGCTACGTAATCGGCAATTTCTTTTCTTTGTACAGCGAGGTCTTTTAAAATTTCGGCAACCTCTTTCTCCATTCGATCGCCTTCATCGACTAAGAATTTCCGCCGCTTTTGAACGTCCGCCAGTTGATTTTGCGCAGCTCGCAATTCGTTTAAAGTCGACATGCGCTGTAGTTGTCTAATCTGCGCAGGGTTGAGCGGCAGAGATTCTCTCCGCTTGCGAATGCAGCGTTTCTTCTAACGGACTGACAGTGGTGCGTCAGCCGCT